>DAIPIK010000001.1:0-32773 GCA_036770845.1 Polynucleobacter sp.
GGGCCGTGTCTCAGTCCCAGTGTGGCTGATCGTCCTCTCAGACCAGCTACTGATCGTCGCCTTGGTGGGCTTTTACCCCACCAACAAGCTAATCAGATATCGGCCGCTCTAATCGCGCGAGGCCTTACGGTCCCCCGCTTTCCCCCTCAGGGCGTATGCGGTATTAGCGCAGCTTTCGCTGCGTTATCCCCCACGATAAGGTACGTTCCGATGTATTACTCACCCGTTCGCCACTCGCCACCAGGTGCAAGCACCCGTGCTGCCGTTCGACTTGCATGTGTAAGGCATGCCGCCAGCGTTCAATCTGAGCCAGGATCAAACTCTTCAGTTTAATCACTGTGAACCTTGCGGTTCGTCGCACTCATATTAGAAATTGACTTGGTTATAAAACCAAATCTTTTTACTGACATTGAGTACTGTTTATTTACATCTGTCCCGAAGGACTGGATGCGTTCACTCAGTACCCACAATTATCGATTGACTATTTTTTAAAGAGGGCCAAAACGCTTTAAATAAAAAATGTTCCGGCAGAGAGGTGAGACTATGCCATGACTATGGGGGGCTGTCAACACCTTTCGTAGTCTTTTTCTTAATATTTCGATGTTTTTTTGAAGGTTTATTGAAATACACATACAAATCAATAAGTTAAGAAAAATTCACATTTGCTGAATTTTTGAGAATCTTTTGTTTTCACATTTCGAGGAAATAAACTAGGGAAAACCCTGATTTATTCCAGCCTTTCTGCTAGAGTGGTCTGATAATGAAGCCCATGTCCACTGCTGTTGGCACTACAAAGCTAGCAGCCTATCCGGCGACACTGGTTCGCGAGCTTGACGACACCCATCGTGCGGCCGCACTAAGCCATTTTTTGGCCTTAGAGGCTGACGATCGCCACTTGCGCTTTGGCTCGCCCACCTCGGATGCAATCATCGAGCGCTATGTGGCAAATCTGAATTTCAATCGTGATGCGCTGTTTGGTGTTTTTAATGACGCACTGGATCTCGTCGGCATTGCACACCTTGCTTATGTACCGTCTGCTAACGACGGCACACGCTCTGCTGAATTTGGAGTTTCTGTATTGCACGATGACCGCCATCGCGGTCTTGGTGCAGCACTCTTGGCGCGTGCCGCTGTCCATGCACGCAATACGCACATCGATACTTTATTTGTGCATTGCTTGGCGAAAAACAAGGCGATGATGCATTTAGCTCACAAGCTTGGTATGCGTGTTGAATTTGCTTATGGCGATGCGGATGCGTATTTAATTTTGCCGCCAGCAAATGCGCAAAGTATTTTGCATGAAGCATCGCAAGAACACATGGCAGATCTTGACTACGCCCTTAAGGCGAACCTAAAACAATCCAAACAAATTTGGCGTTGGTTTTATGGAATGCAAAGCCAGCCATAAAAAATGCCCATGCATGCATGGGCATTGGGGGCATAAAACAGGTTTGGGTTAATTGTTTACGTTCGTATTGGTTTGCGATCTATCTGCTTTGCCTTCTTGCTCAAGACGCAGCCTTTCCGCATCTGAAATGATGTCAAAAAATACGAACACTTGTTTTACACCACTAGTATTGCTTGCCACTTTTTTAGCGCGCTCTGCTTCTGCTTTTGTGAGGATGCCCATGAGATAAACATTACTTGCCTCGACCACAATATTCATCGAGTTGGATGGCAGGTCATTCGTAAAGACCATTTGTGTTTTGATGCGCGACGCAAGATACGTATCGTTCGCACGTGCAGTAAATGAACTATTAGGCCCAATGATAATTTCATTAAAAACGGATCGCACATTTTTTAGTTCTTTTACGTACGCGCCCGCTCCACCTTTGATATCCGCGTCTTTTGCTTCGCCCGTCAACAGGACCTTTTGGTTAAATGATGTGACTGTAATGTGGGCATTATCACCATAGCGCTTAATGAGATGATTGCCCGCCTCTAACTGAATACCGACATCAATTGCTTGCACGCCAGGAGACCTGCGATCGGCAAGAATGGTGGTGGTTCCGGTTACGGCGCCAACCGCTAATATTCCGCATCCACTTAGTAGCGTTGCTGCCATAAACCCAAGAGACCACTTCATCATGCTCGTCATGTGATTTCCTTTTTAATCTAACAGTAGATGATCAACGCCATCGCAAAGGCTGTGCAGTAAAACCAAATGCGTTTCTTGAATGCGCGCAGTGCGAGTAGATGGGGCGCACAAATGGACGTCGTGCTCTCCCAAAAGTTGTGCCATTTTTCCACCGCCATTACCGGTAAGCGCAATGACATGCATATCAATTTTTTTCGCGGCTTCAATGGCGGCAACTACATTTTTTGAGTTTCCTGATGTCGAAATCGCCAACAAGATATCGCCCTTCTTTCCTAGGCCTCGTACTTGCTTGCTAAAAATTTCATCGTAGTGATAGTCATTGGCAATTGCGGTCAAGATCGACGTGTCGGTAGTGAGCGCTATGGCCGCGAGCTCCCTTCGCTCGCGCTCAAAGCGGCCCACCAATTCTGCTGCAAAATGCTGCGCGTCGGCGGCAGATCCACCGTTGCCACAAGCCAATATTTTTCCGCCCGACTGTAAGCAATTGGCCATGGCTACGATACCTTTGGCAACATGCTGTGGTAGCAACTTTAGAGCCTCTTGCTTTACAGCAATGCTCTCTACAAAATGCGTGGACGCTCGCTCGCTTAGCCGATTCAGTGTTTTTGTATCCATGGCAATATTATGCGCTAAACAAAGGCTCTCTTATCGGCTTTATGGTCATCCGCTGTGCGTCATGAATTCCTTCTGTCCGCAGGCTTTTTTCTGCATAATCAGTTCAATGGTTACTACTCGCATACCCAATACGTGGTCAACTGATTTTCTAAATCAACAAGACTTGCCAGCATCTACTTTGTATATGGTCGCAACCCCCATTGGAAATTTGGGGGATATTACATTGCGTGCACTCCATGTACTCAATGCTGTAGATGGGATTGCATGCGAGGATACGCGCCACAGTGCGCCCTTGCTAAATCACTTTGGTATTCATAAAAAATGCGTTGCGTTGCATGCCCATAATGAAGCCGCTGCATCGGAGGTCCTGATTGGAAACCTACAACAGGGCGAGCGCTGGGCCTACATATCGGATGCGGGCACGCCGGGCGTGTCTGACCCAGGAGCCCGCCTTGCCTCTGCTGTTGGTTTAGCTGGATTTCGGGTTGTCCCAATACCGGGGGCGAGTGCAGTTTCTTGCGCCGTATCGGTAGGGGGTTCGGCACTTCTCCCCTCAGATGGACAGTTTCAGTTCCTCGGCTTTTGGCCTCACAAATTGCGTGACCAGGAAGAATGGCTTCGGCAAATTGCCCATTGCAGCAAGGCGACCGTCTTTTTTGAATCCCCGCATCAGATTGCAAATACCCTGCGCAAGCTAGCGACCTGTCTTGACGATAGCCGAATGGTAATGGTGGGGCGGGAGCTGACAAAAAAATTTGAGCAAGTTGTGCACCTCAGGCCCAGTCAGCTCTCAAACTGGTTAAGTACGGCCGATAGCCTAAAAGGTGAATTTATTGTCCTTATTTCGGCGTGTGCGCAAAGCAGCAATACGCCAGCCAGTCATGCAGAAATGTTGCGCTGGGTGGCCGCACTCAAGCCCTTCTTGGGCAGCAAAGAAGTGGCGAACGTCATCGCTACCATTGCCGGCATACCAAAAAAAGAGGCCTATCAGCTGGCGCTGGAGGGGAAATAAAAAACCGGCCAATAGGCCGGCCTGTTTATTTGAGGCTGCTTACTTTGCGGCAGCGGCGGCTGGAGCTGCTGCCGGCGCTTTGGGCTCGGGGAATTTACCGCCCGCGGAGGCGGTTAAATAAACCACAGATAGGCCTAGCTCATAGTCGCTGATATCGGCAGGATTTGCGCCGCCGCGGGCTGGCATAGCGCCCTTGCCTTTAATCACCGAAGTTAAAAGCGCATCGTAGCCTTTGCCCAGCCTGGCAGACCAGTCGCCTGCGTTATTGAAACGGGGGGCGCCAGCAGCGCCATTGGCGTGGCATGAGGCACATGCCGCCTTATAAACTGCTGCGCCCGTCTTCATTTCCCGGGGCGCATTTGCGTCGCGAAAATCCAGCTGGGCCACCGGCTTAATGAGCTGACTGGCCGATTTAGCGGCCTCTTCGGCATCTCCGCCGGTTCGTTTGCTGTTATCAACATAAACCATTAATAACAAAATCACTATTAACGGTACAAAAAAGCTGACAAACACCATGATGATGAGTTGTTTGGGTGACTTAATCAGACTGCCGTGGTCATTGCTCATGTTGGAGTGAACTTATTGGTTTGGGGGTTAAAAAATAGACTGTTGCGATTATAGCGAGTGGTTTTTGATGCAGCCACTTACAATAGGGCCTAGTTTCCACATTCTTGGCGCCCGTAGCTCAGTGGATAGAGTATTGGCCTCCGAAGCCAAGGGTCGCAGGTTCGATTCCTGCCGGGCGCACCAGCAAATGGTGCTTTTGATCTAGGTCATGCAGAATTAGTTGAAAACCTCTATTATTCATGGAATTAACTACTGATAAATACTGTGTCTACCCATCTAAACTCCACACTTACTGATCCGTCAATTGTTGCGCCATTAGCGCCAACGGAGCCCTTGCCACACCGCAAAATCATTCGGAGCTGGCTGATTCCTATGGCAGAAGGCCAAACCGGCAGAGCATTGTTGCTCTTATTTATCGATGCTGCCCTCTGGATTGGGGCGATTGCAGCCACTATATTTGTTGAAAGCATCATCCTTAAAATCGTATTTGGCGTGATCGCCGGCTTTGTTACCGGCCGCATCTTCATCTTAGGGCACGATGCCTGCCACCAGAGCTTTACGCCAAACCGCGAACTCAATAAAGTACTGGGCCGCATTGCCTTTTTACCCTCACTCACACCTTACAGTCTGTGGGACGTGGGTCACAATGTCGTTCACCATGGACAAACCAATTTAAAAGGCTTTGATTTCGTGTGGGCACCGCTTTCAAAGGCGGAATTCGACGCCCTGCCAGGATGGCGTAAAAGCCTTGAGCGCCTTTACCGTAGCGGCTGGGGGCCGGTTTTCTATTATTTAATTGAGATTTGGTGGAGACGCGAGTACTTCCCCAATGCGCAGAATAAGCCGGGCGACCGTCCGATTTTCCTCAGAGACAACCTCTTGGTGACCGGCTTTGCGATTATCTGGATTGCTTGCCTGATCGCAGGTGCCCTCGCAACCGGCCAGTCGGTTTGGATTGGCCTATTAACTGGATTTGTGCTGCCTTTCTTGTTTTGGAACGGGATGATCGGCTTTGTTGTCTACGTACACCATACCCACCCTTCGGTCTCTTGGTATGACAAAAAGTCCGAATGGCTGCGCGCGCAGCCCTTTGTGTCAACTACGGTACACCTGACTTTTGGCTTTTACTGGGGCGCCTTAATGCACCACATCATGGAGCACACCGCCCACCATGTCGATATGAGCGTCCCCCTATATCGCCTCCAAGAGGCCCAAAACACCCTCGAAACACTACTTCCAGGGCGTATTTTCATTCAAAAATTCTCTTGGAAGTGGTATTTCGATACCGCTCGCAAATGCAAGCTGTATGACTTTGAGAATAAGGCCTGGCTGGACTTTGATGGCAATAAAACCGCGGATTCAGTGCGCGTGATGTTGACCCCTGCTCCTGTAGGGCAAACAGGTTAAAATAGAGCTTTAGTAGATTAGTTGGCCAGCTTACCCATGACTACCACCGCACCCGAATCAACGCAAGATACTTCCCAGAGCTTAAAGTTTTGCTCTTCTTGCAGTCGAGAAAAGCGCCTCGAAGGCGGAACCTGGATTCCAACAAGCAATCGAAAGCAACGTTGGATTTGCGCAAGCTGCCTATACAACCGGACCCACCGCACAGGCTCAGCCAAAACCTAAAGCTTTTCCTGGCTGCTCATTTCCGCTGTGGTGTGATTTGATTGAGCCCATTCCATCCCATTTTGTAAAATGCAGCCTGCACTATTGCAATGCTGACAACCAAACACATGACTAATGCAAAACCCAATTATCTATTTGCCGATACCCATGAGTGGGCAGACCTTCATTCGGATGGTGTGGTGTGGGTAGGCATTAGCGATCACGCACAAATCGCATTGGGTGATGTTGTTTTTCTTGAGACTCCCGCTGTTGGGGCCATCGTTGAGCAAGGTAAGGCATGTGCTGTCATTGAGTCGGTGAAAGCAGCCAGTGATATTCATGCTCCCGTATCCGGAACCGTGGTTGCAATCAATTCGGCCGCTGTTGATGCGCCTGAATCGATTAATCAGGACCCCTACGGAACCTGGCTTTTTAAAATCCAAGCCCTTAGTGCTGAAGCACAAACGCAAGAACTTGCGCGCCTTCATCCCCTTGCGCATTACGAATCCACATTAAATTAAGAGCGGGTCGCGCTCAATCAACCAGCGCACTCGGCTGCCAACGCTGATTCGACCCTGCGATACTCCGCGCAGCGCCTGATTGAGCTGCGTTAACGCCTCCTGAAGATTTTTACGGTTATCGCTTTCAATGACAAGCTGAGCTCTTTCCATGCCGCTGACACGCACAATGGTTTTTGGGACGGGATCATACATCCGAACTCCGCTTGGAAAATCTGCCTCACTGCGAACTGTTTTTTTGATGTCCGCCAGAAACTGAATTGCGGTACTAATGTTTTTTGCTTCCGCGTGTATTAGTGCCTGGTAACTATAGGGTGGCAACAATGCGTCTTTGCGTTCTGTCGCGATGTGCCCCAAAAATCCATCGACGTCATGCCCCAATACGTGACGAAAAACAGGCAGGTCGGGATAGCGTGTTTCGATGCAGATCTCGCCTGCGTCCTCCTGATCTTGACTTGCGCGCCCAGCTCGCCCAGCAACCTGCACGAGCTGTGCAAACAAACGCTCGGCCGCTCTATAGTCCTGCGAGAAAAGTCTACTATCTGCATCGATCACGGCAACCAGGCCGATGTTTTGATAATCATGGCCCTTGGCAATCATCTGGGTGCCCACAATGATGTCGGCTGTTCCATCATGTATTTGTTCAAACAGTCCTTCGGCATGGGCGCTTTTTTTACTGCTGTCTGCATCGATGCGAAGGACTTTTGCCGCTGGCCAGTGTGACTGTATGTAGTCTTCCATCTTTTGGGTGCCCTGCCCAATAGTGCTGAGTTCTGCGTTGCCGCATTCTGGGCAAAATGGCGGGACCTCTTTTATTAATCCACAGTGGTGGCAGTTCAATACTGCCTTTTTGCCGAGAATGCTTGACTTATGGATCACCATGTATGAGGAGCATTTGCTGCACCCGGATAACCAACCACATGCAGAACAACTTAGTATGGGCGCATAACCGCGTCGATTGATTAATACTAGGCTTTGCTTTTTCTGCAGCATGTTGCGCGTAATGGCATCACGTACCTCAGGCGATATTAGATCTGCCTCACCCTGCGCAGTCCGGGCGGCTGTCTTTTGTAAGCGCACGAGTTTTACTTTGGGCATGGTCGTACTGAATGCGCGCGCATCAAGCCGAATGCGTTCATAACGCCCATCTTCTGCAGCGAGCCATGTTTCTAAGGACGGCGTTGCAGACGCCAAGACTACGGGTATTGATAATTGATGGGCTCGCCAAACGCACAAGTCTCTAGCCGAGTAGCGCGTTCCTTCCTGTTGCTTATAGGAAGGGTCATGCTCTTCATCGACTACGATTGCCTTCAAATTGGGTATTGCCGCCAGTGCGGCTAAACGTGTGCCTAAAATAATTTGGGCCTTGCCTAGGACGGTTTCTTGCCACGCAATACCGCGGCGCTTTTCAGAAAGTCCGCTGTGCATCACCGCAATGCGCTTATCTGGGAAAAATTCTGCAACGCGTTTTTCAAGTTGCGGCGTGAGGTTAATCTCTGGAACCAATATCAAGGCCTGAGCATCCTTGCTTTGCAACGCCTCTTTGATCCAGTTCAGGTAAACAGCGGTTTTTCCGGAACCTGTCTTACCTTGCAATACGATGGTGCGATAGGTTTGAGTGGCACGGGCATCGCCAATTAAATACTTTAGCGCCTTGGCTTGCTCCGGATTGAGCTGATCCTTTTGAATCCCTGAAAGGGGCGTAGGTTCACTTTGCCCGGGTTGCGATGCTGCTTTCTTCTTGCTGGTTTTTTTACCTGGCTCTATCTCTGTGTCGCGTGATTGCTGCTCTAGCGCTTGCCATTTCTTTGGTTTTTTCCAATAGGCTGGTATCGATGGCAAGGCAATTTCACCTAAAGTGCTGAAGTAATACTGGCTAGCAAAGTTCAGCATCTGTAAGGTCTTGCTGTCCAGCGGTGGTAGGGGTGCCCGTTGATTAACCTTCTTTAATTTAGAATGCTCATAATCTGAGTGATTACTCACTTTTATTACTACACCTACTGTATTTATTCTGCCAAAAGGCACTTCTACCAATTGGCCTACCTCAGGCATATCGCCCAGTGCAGCACTATCCCAGATGTAATCAAAGCCTTGAACCAGTGGCTTATCGAGCACAACCTGCACATAGTAATGCGGCGGCGGCGCATTCACATTGCCCTGTTGTTCTTCTGTGGATAAGTCTGTGGATATCATTTGTCTATGGCGCTTTTTGCTATTTTCACCTTGAAATGCACCAATAACGCTCTTTTTAACTGGCTTATCTAAAATTCAATAATATCAATGACTTATATCTTGATATGGACAAGTTAATTGAAAATTAACCTCAATCCTACTGAATTAATCTTTTTGCTACTAACTGTGTATAACCCGAGGCGATCATGCAAGTAAACGCTTCTTTACTTCGCCAATTAGGGTTATCGGCGTAGCTTTTGCGACTGCTCAATAACCGCCTGGGCCAGCGCAGTGACGCTTTCGGGTGGGGTGAATTGGGAAATCCCATGGCCAAGATTAAAAACGTGGCCATCTAGAGAATGCAGCCCTGGCTTGAGTGCGGGTGCGCTCGCTAAATCGGCGAGCAACTTACCTGCCTCTTGGGCAATTTTCTCCGGGCTGGAAAACAGAATTAATGGGTCTAGGTTTCCCTGGATAGCCAGTGGCTTGCCGGCTGCCAAGAGTGCTTTACGCGCACGGCTTAAGGAAATGGTCCAATCTAGCCCAATGGCATCTGCGCCAACTTGGGCCATATCGTCTATCCACAGGCCGCCGCCTTTGGTAAAAATGATGACCGGGATACGCTGACCTTCATGCTCTCTGGGCAGCAGGGCAATTACTTTTTGCATCGCAGCTAAGGATACCTGCTGGTACCAACCATCTGGCAGCATGCCGCCCCAAGTATCAAAGATCATTAGCGCTTGCGCTCCTGCCTTCACTTGCTCAGTAAGGTAGGCGGCAACTGACTGAATATTAACCTCAAGAATGCGCTCCAATAAATCCGGGCGATCAAACATCATGGTCTTTGCGTGCCGGAACTCATCTGCGCTGGAGCCATCAATCATGTAGCAGGCTAAAGTCCAGGGGCTTCCCGAGAAACCAATCAAGGGCACGCGTTGCTTGCCATCCTGAATTAATGCCTTACGAATTTCAGATACGGCATCAAAAACGTAGGTCAACTCACCCATATCGGCAACACGTAACTTTTTTACGTCTGCCTCTGTACGTAGTGGGTGCTGGAAGCTGGGGCCTTCGCCAGCCGTAAATTGCAATCCAAGTCCCATCGCATCGGGAATCGTCAAAATATCGGAAAACAAAATGGCCGCATCCAGTGGATAGCGATCCAATGGCTGAAGGGTTACTTCGGTTGCGTATGCAGGAGTTTTAGCAAGACTTAAAAAACTACCTGCTTTTGCGCGCGTCGCATTGTATTCAGGAAGATAGCGACCGGCCTGACGCATTAGCCAAAGTGGCGTGCGATCAACTGGCTCTCCGAGACAGGCTTTGATAAACCGATCGTTTAGCAGCACTTGCGGTAACGTTATTTCTTGCGACGGAAACGAGTAATGGCCGCTAACTGAGCAGCAGCCATAGCAAATTCAGACTGCGCTAAGGCTAAATCAAAATCGCTGCTGCGATTTTGCATGGCCTCTTCGGCGCGCCGTTTTGCCTCAAGTGCTTTGGCCTCATCTAAATCATGGCCACGGATAGCAGTATCGGCCAGCACAGTGACGTGATCGGGCTGCACTTCTAGGTAGCCGCCCGCTACGAAAACAAATTCTTCATCGCCATCGGCTTTTTCAATGCGCACCGAACCAGGGCGAATGCGCGTGATTAACGGGGTGTGCCCACGCAAAATGCCGAGCTCACCATTTTCTCCGGGAAGGGCAACAAACTTTGCCTCTCCACTAAAGATGGATTGCTCCGCACTAACAACATCGACGCGAATGGTAGACATGGTTTCCTTGGTATTCGATTAAAGCTTTTTGGCTTTCTCAATGGCCTCATCAATTGAGCCCACCATATAGAACGCCTGCTCTGGCAAATGATCCAGCTCGCCACTCACAATCATCTTAAAGCCGCGAATGGTCTCTTTCAGAGGCACGTATTTTCCTGGAGAGCCAGTAAATACCTCGGCCACGTGGAAAGGCTGGGACAAGAAACGCTGAATCTTACGGGCGCGGGCTACGGCCAACTTATCGTCTGGTGACAATTCATCCATGCCCAAAATCGCAATAATGTCACGCAACTCTTTATAGCGCTGCAATGTCATTTGTACACCTCGCGCTACTTCATAGTGCTCCTGACCTACGACTTGTGGGTCAAGCTGGCGGCTAGTCGAGTCGAGCGGATCAACCGCGGGGTAAATACCCAAAGCAGCAATGTCACGTGACAAAACAACGGTGGAATCCAAATGCAAGAAGGTCGTTGCAGGGGATGGGTCGGTTAAGTCATCAGCCGGAACATATACTGCTTGAATCGATGTTACCGAACCAGTCTTGGTTGAGGTAATCCGCTCTTGCAATTTACCCATTTCTTCAGCCAAGGTTGGCTGATAGCCCACCGCCGAAGGCATACGGCCAAGCAAAGCCGATACTTCTGTACCTGCCAGGGTGTAGCGGTAAATGTTATCCACGAAGAAGAGAATGTCGCGACCTTCGTCACGGAAGGCCTCGGCCATAGTCAAGCCAGTTAAGGCAACACGTAAACGGTTGCCAGGAGGCTCATTCATCTGACCAAATACCATTGCTACCTTATCGATAACATTGGACTCTTTCATCTCGTGATAGAAGTCATTTCCTTCGCGGGTGCGCTCACCTACGCCAGCAAACACGGATAAACCGGAGTGCTGTTTAGCGATGTTATTAATCAGTTCCATCATGTTCACGGTTTTGCCTACGCCGGCGCCGCCGAACAAGCCAACTTTTCCGCCTTTGGCAAACGGACAAACTAAGTCAATAACCTTAATACCGGTTTCAAGCAAATCAACCGAGGGTGACAGCTCTTCAAATTTAGGGGCTGGCTGATGAATTGCGCGGCGCTCTTGCGTAGCAATCGGACCGGCATCATCAATCGGGCGCCCCAATACATCCATGATGCGACCGAGTGTTGCTGGACCAACCGGGACAGAAATGGCTTTACCTGTTGACGCAACTTCCATGCCACGACGCAGACCATCGCTTGCGCCCATGGCAATTGCGCGTACTACGCCGTCGCCGATTTGCTGCTGGACTTCAAAGGTCAAGCCTTTTTCAACAAATGATTTTTCGCTGCTCTCGACCAAGGTCAAGGCATCATAAATGTTTGGCATGCTGTCACGCGGGAACTGAATGTCCACCACGGGACCAATACACTGCACGATATTTCCGTTACTCATCGCATCTCTCCGATTTATTCCTAAATTCTGTCGTACTTCTAAATGCAGCCAGCTTAAACCGCTGCCGCTCCACCAACAATCTCTGAAAGCTCTTTTGTAATCGCGGCCTGACGGGTTTTGTTGTATTCCAACTGCAACTCGCCAATGACATTCTTCGCATTGTCGGACGCTGCTTTCATTGAAACCATCCGCGCAGATTGCTCTGAGGCCATGTTTTCTGCAACCGCTTGATAAATTAAAGCCTCAACATAGCGCTTTAACAGGCCATCCAAAATCGTCTCGGCATCGGGCTCATAAATATAGTCCCATGATGCTGCTTTACCTTCGCCGGCGCTAACCGAATTGGGCGCAAGCGGCAAGATCTTTTCTAATATGGGCTCTTGTTTCATCGCGTTCACAAAGCGTGTGTAGGCAAGATAAACCTCGTCCACTTCGCCGCGCTCAAAGGCCTTGAGCTGCGCGGTAATGGCCCCAATCAAGGTGTCCATGCGAGGGGTGTCGCCCAGCTGAATCGTTTCTGACAGCAACTTTGCTTTTGAGCGATTTAAAAATTGCAAGCCTTTAGAGCCAATGGCTGTAAATTCAATGCCAATTTTCTTTTCTTGCATTTCACGAACTTGGTTAGTAATCAAGCGCAATATATTGGTATTGAGGCCGCCGCAGAGGCCCTTGTCCGTGCTCACCAAAATTGTGCCAATATTTTTAACTTCACGCACCACCATATAAGTAGGGCGGTACTCGGGATTTGCTTCCGCTAAATTAGCAGCGATTTCCCTGATTTTTTGAGAATAGGGGCGCGCATTGCGCATACGCTCTTGCGCACGCCGCATCTTCGATGCGGCGACCATTTCCATTGCCTTCGTGATCTTGCGCGTGTTTTGCACGCTCTTGATCTTAGACCGTATCTCTTTTGTGCTTGCCATGATGTATGCGTGCCCTCTTAGAAGGAGGCTGAGCGCTTGTAGTCCTCAATTGCAGCACGTAAAGCGGCTTCATCGTCTTTGCTCAAGTCTTTGGTTTCTTCAATGCGTCCAACTAAGTCTGCATATTTTGATTTGAGATGATCTTGCAAGCCTTTTTCAAATGCCAATACATTTTTTACTTCGAGATCGTCAAAGTAGCCGTTATTCATTGCATAAAGTGAGGCGGCCATTTCCCAAACTTGCAAGGGCTTGTACTGCGCCTGTTTACACAACTCTGTAACACGCTTACCGCGTTCGAGCTGCTTACGCGTTGCATCATCAAGGTCCGATGCAAACTGTGCAAACGCAGCTAACTCGCGGTACTGCGCTAGGTCGGTACGAATACCTCCAGACAGTTTTTTAATTACTTTGGTTTGTGCGGCGCCGCCTACGCGGGACACTGAAATACCGGCGTTAATCGCTGGACGTACGCCTGCGTTAAAGAGATCGGTCTCTAAGAAGATCTGGCCGTCGGTAATTGAAATCACGTTGGTTGGAACGAAAGCAGAAACGTCACCTGCTTGGGTTTCAATAATAGGCAGGGCGGTTAGTGAGCCAGTCTTGCCTTTAACAGCACCATTGGTGAACTTCTCGACGTAATCGGCGTTCACACGTGCAGCGCGCTCCAACAAACGGGAGTGGAGATAGAACACGTCGCCAGGATACGCTTCGCGGCCTGGTGGGCGGCGGAGTAACAAGGAAATCTGACGATAGGCAACCGCTTGCTTAGTTAAGTCGTCATACACAATCAAGGCATCCTCACCGCGATCGCGGAAGTATTCACCCATAGTACAGCCGGCATATGCTGAAAGGTACTGCATTGCAGCGGACTCGGAAGCGCTGGCAGCAACCACGACGGTGTACTCCATTGCGCCGAGCTCTGTTAATTTGCGCACGACGTTTGCAATCGTCGATGCTTTTTGGCCAATCGCAACATAGACGCAATACACGCCTTTGCCTTTTTGGTTAATGATGGCATCCACAGCAACCGCAGTCTTACCAGTCTGACGGTCGCCAATGATGAGCTCGCGCTGACCACGGCCAATTGGAACCATGGCATCAATCGCCTTCAAACCAGTTTGTACTGGCTGACTAACCGATTGACGTGCAATCACCCCTGGGGCTACTTTTTCAATAAAGTCGGTTAACTTGGCATTGACCGGGCCTTTGCCATCAATTGGCTGTCCCAAGGCATCCACAACTCGGCCTAGGAGCTCTGGGCCAACTGGAACCTCCAGAATGCGCCCCGTGCATTTCACTGGATCGCCTTCTTTAATGTGAGTGTACTCACCGAGTACAACCGCACCAACCGAATCGCGCTCTAAGTTCAGTGCAAGGCCAATGGTATTACCAGGGAACTCCAACATTTCCCCTTGCATCACGCCAGACAAACCATACACGCGGCAAATACCGTCGGTTACTGAAATAACGGTGCCTTGGTTGCGCAGCTGGGAG
This sequence comes from Polynucleobacter sp., assembly GCA_036770845.1. Taxonomy (GTDB): domain Bacteria; phylum Pseudomonadota; class Gammaproteobacteria; order Burkholderiales; family Burkholderiaceae; genus Polynucleobacter. The sequence goes on from DAIPIK010000001.1 coordinate 14,204, forward strand.
TCGACTCCCATCTCACTAATTCGGCTCTTGATCAGTTCGCTGATCTCGGAAGGGTTCAGTTGCATCAATTACTCCTGGATATTATTTCGTATGTTCTTAGTAAAAGGTTATGCGTTTAGGCTTGCTTGCATTGTGGCCAACTGAGCCCTAACCGTGCTGTCGATCACCTGGTCACCAACTTGAACTCGGACGCCACCAATTAAACTGGGATCCACTTCAATTGTTGGGCGCAATTCCTTGCCGCCAAAACGCTTTTTCAAACTGATTAATAAACTGCTTAATGCATCGCCCTCAAGCGGAAATGCGCTGGTAATGATTACCTCTGCAGCGCCTTCACTTTGATTTTTTAAAACCTCAAACTGGGCTGCAATTTCGGACATCGCCGCTAGTCGATGATTTTGATTAACCAAACGCAAGAATGAATTTACTTTGTCGTCTAATTTAGTCTTAACCACACCGCTCAATAGCGTGCTGAGCGCATCCGCTGAAATTTTTGGATTGTTAGCCAATACAGCCACATCCGGCATTTCCGACAGCTGTGCTAGTTCGGTCAACTGAACCAAGGTGGTGCCCAGCTCGGAAGGTTTTACGCTTGAGAAAAGCGCCTCTGCGTAAGGACGTGCAATGGTAGCTAAATCAGCCATATTAGAGCTCTGCCTTGAGTTGGTCTAGCAAGGCGGCGTGAGCCTTTGGATCCACTTCGCGGCGCAAAATTTGCTCGGCCCCACGGACTGCCAAGTTTGCAACTTCGGCTCGCAACACATCGCGTGCCCGGGATACTTGTTGTTCTGCGTCTTGCTTCGCTTGATTAATAATGCGCGCCGCTTCTGCCTGTGCATTACTACGAATCTCATCCGCACTAAGCTGTGCACGCTTTTCTGCTTCGGCTACGCGCTGTCCGCCTTCTTGGCGAGCACGCACTAACTCTTGCTCGGCCAGTTTTGATGCGGAAGCAAGATCAGCCTTGCCGCGCTCAGCGGCTGCTAGGCCTTCTGCAACTTTGGTGGCGCGCTCGTCTAAGGCTTTTACTAAGGGAGGCCACACAAAGCGTGCAACTACCCACCATAAAATGAAGAAGACGATCATTTGCGCGAATAGGGTCGCGTTCAGATTCACGGTATTCCTTTCGGTATTGTTAAGAACGTGCGGATAACACAGCGTTACCCGCGTCAGAACAATTACTTAATGACTGCCAACAATGGGTTTGCAAACGCAAACAGCATTGCAACACCAACGCCGATCAAGAAAGCCGCGTCGATCAAGCCAGCCAACAAGAACATTTTGGTTTGCAGTTCATTCATCAACTCAGGCTGACGCGCCGCGCCTTCAATAAATTTTCCGCCCATAAGGCCGATGCCTAGACATGCGCCCAGTGCGCCTAAACCAATAATGAGGCCGATGCCGATTGCAGTTAAACCTTGAATGTTTGCTAAAAATTCTTGCATGATGACTCCTAAGTAATAAAAGTGGTAATAAAAATAAAACGGTTAATGGTGGCTGTGCGCTTGACCGATGTAAACCAACGTCAACATCATAAAAATAAATGCCTGCAACAAAATAACGAGGATGTGAAATATTGCCCAAGCAGACCCTGCAATGACGTGTCCTACAAGACCAAGCACGCTCAGGTCGAGACTAAATGTCCAAATGCTGCCCAGCAAAGCGATCAGCAAGAAAATTAGCTCGCCCGCATACATGTTGCCGAACAACCGCATTCCCAAAGAAACTCCTTTGGCGATGTACTCAATGATATTTAGAACTAGGTTGAATGGGGCCAAATACCACTTTGCCCCAAATGGCGCAGAGAGGAGCTCGTGTACAAATCCTCCCAAGCCCTTTACCTTGAAGCTGTAGTAAAAAACCAGCAACAACACTGCGAAGGACATACCTAATGTTGCATTCAAATCAGTTGTGGGCACTAGCTTGTGATGCGGCACATGCATACCTAAACCCTCAAGGAAGTGGTTCACCCCCACCACCCAATCTACCGGCACCAGATCCAGGGTGTTCAACAAAATAATCCAGCAGAATACAAACAGCGCAAGGGGTGCAATGTAGCTTCGGTCACCGTGCACAATACTTTTAGATTGTGTTTCGACCATTTCGACTAGCATTTCGATTAATGCCTGGAAGCGTCCAGGCACTCCTGGGCTTGCTCGCCGTGCGGCAAGGAGCAAAAATCCAACTGTCAATAGGCCCATAGCAAGGGTCCAAAAGATAGTGTCTAAATTAATAACACTGAAATCAATAATTGAGGTTTGGGGTCCGCCAACATTGTTTAAATTTTGCAAATGCTCTGCAATGTACGCTGTTGGCGTTAAAGGCTCATTCGGAGCGCCATTTACTGTACTTGCCATCTTAAGCAATTCCTTTTTACAAAATGCTGGTTAACGCCAAAACAGCCCAAGCAGATAACATTTGAGCGTGACAATATATGTCAGCAGCAGCGGTATCCACTTTAATTCTGCGTAGTTAAACGCCAACCAAATAAACATTGCGATTGTAGCGGTAATTTTTATTACTTCACCAGAAACAAGCGCTGACAAAAAACCGCCAGAGGTGAGGCGCTGAGCACCTCTTGCAACTTCTAAGCGGAGCAAAAACAGTACAGCAGGCAAAACGCCAATTAACCCACCTAAAATTGCCGAGTAAGTATAAACGCTAATGCGGCCGTCGTCCCAAAATATACAAGCAATGAGTGCCCCTACGGCTGTTGCTGCTACTTGAGCGGCCACTACCCCCCACGGCAGCGTAAATCTACTTTTGCCCTTATTGGTTTGCAATAGCGCTTGCATTTCTTCGCTGCTATACACCCGAAAGGGCTCTTCTGGGTCCTTCCACGGGTCTTCAGCGTTCGGTTGATTGCTTGGCGCTTTCAAATAGATCTCTTAACTTATCTCGTGTTTACGTTTCAATACCTAGTTTTTTTAAAAGGGCATCCAGTTCATCCGCTTTGCTGAAACGTATCCGCAACTCTCCGCCTTTGCCTTTAAGCTTAAATTCGGCGCTTAGGCCAATTAGATCTGCAATTTCGCGCGATAGGCGCTGCAAATCAGGATCTGCGGCGGCGGAGTCGGCCGCTTTTTTGGGCTTCTTCGCGCCCATTTGCCCGCCAGCACGTGCAAGCACCGCTGATAAACGCTCGGCCTCCCGCACTGAAAGCCCTTGAGCCATGATTTTTTGCGCCAGCGCAACCTGGGACGCTCCCGGCAATGGAAGCAGGGCGCGCGCATGGCCCATATCAATATCACCGGCCAGCAACATGGCCTGAACTGGCTTTGCCAGTTGGGCCAGGCGTAATAAGTTGCTGATGGCGCTTCTTGATTTGCCGACGGACTTTGCTGCCTGTTCGTGTGTAAACCCAAATTCCTCAATCAGGCGCGCCAATCCCTGCGACTCCTCTAGGGGGTTTAAATCCTCGCGCTGCATGTTTTCAATGAGCGCCATTGCTGCCGCGCCCTTATCGTCTGCCAGGGATACTAGGACTGGAACCTCGGTAAGCCCGGCTATGGTGGCAGCCCTAAAGCGGCGCTCTCCGGCAATAATTTCATATTTACCCGCAGAAATTGCGCGCACCAAGAGGGGTTGCATGACGCCTTGTTCGCGAATGCTTTCAGCCAACTCCTGAAGCGGGCCTGAGTCCATTTTTTGGCGTGGCTGGTATTTGCCAGCCTGCAGCACGCTGAGGGGCAAGCGTGTTATGGGTGCGTCAGCCTGGTCCGGTTTTGATTTTTCGCCCAGCAAGGCCTCAAGGCCACGGCCAAGGCCTTTTTTCTTCATTGTGCTCATGGTATTTGATCAATCACATTTGTTGAATTCGTTGAATCATTTCTGCACCAAAATCCAAGTACGCCTTGGCGCCGCGCGACGAACTATCAAAAGAAACTCCTGGCAAACCATACGAGGGGGCTTCTGCCAGGCGAACGTTGCGCGGAATGATTGTTTTAAATACTTTGTCCCCAAAGTGTTCTAGCAATTGCTCTGAAACCTGTTGCTGCAAGGTCATGCGCGGATCAAACATCACCCGCAATAAGCCAATAATCATCAGATCTGGATTGAGATTGGCATGCACTTGTTTGATGGTGTTCACCAAGTCCGACAGGCCCTCTAAAGCAAAGTATTCACATTGCATCGGCACAATGACGCCGTTAGCGGCACAAAGGCCATTGAGTGTCAGCAAGGAGAGTGCGGGCGGGCAATCAATCAAAATGAAGTCATACTCATCGCCCACCAAAGCCAGTGCGGTCTTGAGGCGTAGCTCGCGCTCATCAAGGTCTACTAGCTCAATTTCTGCGCCAGCTAAATCGCGGTTTGCTGGTAAGACATCATATCCGGCACTTTCGCAACGCTGCACAGAAGCCGCCACCGTTGCCTGCCCAATCAGCACCTGATAGATGCTCATATCAAGTTCAGCTTTTTCAATGCCAGAACCCATGGTTGCATTGCCTTGTGGGTCCAAATCAACCAGCAATACGCGTTGCTTATGCCCCGCCAGACCGGCGGCTAAATTCACCGCTGTCGTGGTTTTTCCAACGCCGCCCTTTTGATTTGCAATGCAGAATATTTTGGCCATTATTTTTATTTGCCCTTAAGAAGTGATTTTCGCATGGGGCGTAAAGACCAACAGTCTCCGCTCTGCTGTGCTGTTGGGTATAACTACAATTCGATCTGCCAAAAGCCGCCAGCGCTCAGTCGATATGGCCGAGAGCTCTTCATCGGCTCGCCTTGCCTTCATGGCAAACACTAAGCCGCCTGGCTTCAAAAAGGGCTCTGCCAAATCTAAAAAACGGTCTAGGCTTGTAAATGCCCTTGAAATAACCGCATCGTACTTACCGGGCTCTTGAATTGCGACCTGCTCCACGCGATCGCTATAGATGGATGCATTGCTAAGACCAAGTTTGCCCTTCACATTCTGCAGAAAAGCCGTTTTCTTGCGAACCGCCTCAATCAGGCTAATGCGCCAATTGGGCTCAGCAATTGCAATCGGAATTGCTGGCAAACCCCCGCCGGACCCAAGATCTGCAATCTGTACTTGTGTAGTGGGTAGAAATTCACGCATTATTGGTAAAATTGCAATAGAATCAATGAGATGTAAATCAATACTAGCCTGCTCGCCCTCAACCGAAGTTAGGTTATGCACGCGATTCCAGCGCCCGAGCTCTTGCAGGAAGGTATTTAAATCGGCCACTTGTTTGTGCGACAAGGCCAAACCAAGCTCAGCAACACCAAGCTCAAGACCCGCCTCCCTCACGCCGACTCATGGGACTTGCCAATGCCCCGCTTTAAATGCACTAACAATAAAGAAATGGCGGCTGGCGTGACCCCCGATATGCGCGCAGCTTGCCCCAAGGTTTCTGGTTTTTGCGCGCCTAGCTTCTGCTGAACTTCTTTAGATAGCCCCCGAACCAGGCTGTAATCCAATGCCTCTGGCAATGGATAGCCCTCATTAAACTCTTGCCGGGCGATTTCCAGGGCCTGCCGCTCAATGTAACCCGCATATTTAATCGAGATCTCAACCTGATCCTGGATTTGCTGATTTAGGTTCGGATCCGCATCGAGCTGTGGCGTAGACCCGTCATAGGCTTCAGATAGGGATGTATAGCTAACTGTAGGCCGCTTCAAAATGTCCGCCAAGCTGGCCTCATGGGACAACTCTTGCCCCAAAAGCAGAGCCAAGGATTGTGCTGAGGCATGCTTTGGGCTCACCCAAGCATCCTTAAGTCGCATTGTTTCACGTGAAACAGCGTCCCTTTTCTTACAAAAGAACGTCCAGCGCGCATCATCCACTAAGCCGAACGATCTTCCAATCTCGGTTAGGCGCAAATCTGCATTGTCTTCTCTGAGGCTAAGCCGATACTCGGCCCGGCTTGTAAACATGCGATAGGGTTCTTGTACGCCCCGAGTAATAAGGTCGTCTACCAAAACCCCGATATAGGATTCGCTGCGCTTGGGCGCCCAAGGCGAGAGACCCTTGGCGGCAAGCCCTGCATTCATTCCGGCAAGCAAGCCTTGGGCTGCAGCCTCCTCATACCCGGTTGTGCCATTAATTTGGCCAGCAAAATAAAGCCCTTGAATGGCCTTAGTTTCTAGGCTATGCCGTAATTGGCGCGGATCAAAAAAATCGTACTCAATGGCATAGCCGGGGCGCACGATGTTGGCATTTTCCAGGCCCCGAATGCTGCGCACCAGATCCCATTGCACATCGAAGGGCAGGCTGGTTGAGATTCCGTTCGGGTAATACTCGTTGGTTGTCAGGCCTTCGGGCTCTAAAAAAATTTGGTGGCTATTTTTAGAGGCAAAGCGATGAATTTTGTCTTCAATCGAGGGGCAGTAGCGCGGTCCAACGCCCTCAATAACGCCGGTATACATGGGCGAACGGTCTAGACCTCCGCGAATAATGTCGTGGGTCGCTTCGTTTGTATGGGTAATCCAACAGGGAACCTGCCTAGGGTGCTGCTCGGGTCGTCCCAGATAAGAAAAGCAGGGCACAGGGTCAAGATCCCCTGGCTGCTCTAGCATCACTGAAAAATCAATGCTTCTGCCATCAATTCGAGGGGGGGTGCCGGTTTTGAGGCGCCCCTGCGGCAAAGCAAGGTCTTTTAACCGCGCCGAGAGGGTTAGTGCCGCGGGATCGCCAGCGCGGCCGCCCGAATGGCTATTGAGCCCTACGTGTATCTTGCCGTCTAAAAATGTGCCGGCTGTCAGCACAACCTGGCTGGCCATAAACTCAAGGCCGGATTGGGTGCGTACGCCAATCACACAAGCGCCTGCAACAAGCAGGTCATCTACCGCCGCCTGAAAAAGGCTCAAATTCGCTTGATTTTCCAGCCGCCGGCGAATGGCCGCTTTATAGAGAATGCGATCGCCTTGGGCGCGCGTTGCCCGAACGGCAGGGCCCTTACTGCTGTTTAATATACGAAACTGAATGCCGGCCTCATCAGTGGCCGCAGCCATTGCACCGCCCAGCGCATCGATTTCTTTTACTAAATGGCCCTTACCAATGCCCCCAATCGACGGGTTGCAGCTCATTGCCCCCAACGTTTCAATGCTGTGGGTGAGAAGAAGGGTGTCACAGCCCATGCGTGCAGAGGCCAGGGCGGCCTCGGTACCTGCGTGCCCACCGCCAATCACTATCACATCGAATTTTTTAGAGTACCGCATGGTTTGCCTCAATAAGGGCAATGATCATATCATTTTGCCTTGTTTCACGTGAAACAAGGGCATATTAGTTTGTACAAATATAAAGCTAATTCCTTGATTTAATTAGGAAAAATAGGCATCCCAAGCGGACTTTAAGATTAAGGCGGAAACGAAAATCAGGAAGGCTTTGCGCACAAAGCTGCTGCCGTGCTTGATTGCAAGGCGGCTGCCAAAATGACTTCCGGCAATATTTGCGATCATCATTGCAAAACCAAGTGTCCAGCTTATTTTGCCCAAGCCGCCCAACATAACAATCGATGCCAAATTTGTCGACACATTAACCAGCTTTGTGGCGGCAGACGCATGCAGAAAATCAAACTGAAAAAAGCGCACAAAGCCAAACAATAGGAAGCTTCCTGTGCCAGGCCCAAAAAACCCATCATAGAAACCCACCACCAAACCCAAGCCAACCCCCTTGAGCTGCAATAAGCGGCTATGCGCGCCGGGCCGGTGGTCCTGACCAAGCGACGGTTGAAAAAAAGTGTAGATAAGCAAAAAAAACAACAAGAATGGCAGCGCCTTGCGCAGCGGCTCGGCGGGAAACACACTGACTGCGGCGGCGCCGAAAAGCGCACCAACAAAACCCGCAATAATCGCTGGAACAATCAGCGCCCAGGGCAAACGTACATAGCGTAAGTATTTGCGGGCCGCATTGATGGTGCCCCCAATGGCGGAAACCTTATTCGTACCCAACAAAGTGGCTGGCTGGACTTCAGGGTAAGCAGCAAAAAGAGCGGGCACCTGAATGAGGCCGCCGCCGCCTGCGACCGCATCGACTAAGCCAGCAAAGAAAGAAGCCGCCAATAGTAGGGGCCACAAATAGAAAGAAAATTCAATGGCCGCTTCAAGCAAGGCAACATCCTGTGCTCTTTAGTAAACGTGGCCGAACCACACTACCGCGCAAGAAATACTTTCAATGCGCTGCGCGCAGTTTCATCCAGTACGTCCAGGGGAATGCGGGCAGAACCCTGAACAATCATCATCGCGTAAGGCTTTGCCAAGGCAGAAGCTTCGGCACACAACTGCAGCGCCTCGCCCGATGCGGGGGATTGATTGCGCCAATAATTAATTGCCGCCTCTAATTCTTGAATGGACACAAACATAGTGCAGCCGTTTTACTTATCGCGCTTGGCAAGCATGGTGCCTCTGCAGCGCTTGGCGCCACAACGGCATTCATAATCTTTTTTCATTTGTTTCGTACGGCGGCCTTCGACATCAAGTGAGTAGTCATAAAACAGTTCCTCGCCTGGCTTTAAATCACGCCTAGCAAATATAAATACACGAGGCATGTCTTCGTATGAGCCCTCTTGCGCTTCGCAATTGGGTTTACATGAATGATTGATCCAGCGGGCTGCATTACCACCGCAATTGGCATCGATCACGCGACCGCTCTCCAAAGAAAAATAAAAGGTGTGATTTGGCTCATCTGGATTGTGTGGGTGGCGACGTTCGGCCTCCTTCCAGCTAATGCGCTCACCTTCATACTCAATCAAGGCGGTGCCTTTTTTAATGGCAACTTTTGCAAACACGCCCTTGCCATGAATAGGGGAGGAGCGGACCACAATAGCAGCGCGGTTTACCTTGGGCAACTTCAACTTACTTTTTTTCATGCATCACACATCAAGATTGCGGGCAATCAGTGCATTCTTTTCAATAAAGGCACGGCGCGGATCAACCTCATCACCCATTAAAGTGGTGAACACCTGGTCTGCCACAATCGCATCTTCAATTTGGACGCGCAACAGGGTGCGGGTTGTGGTGTCCATGGTGGTCTCCCACAGCTGCTGAGGATTCATTTCACCCAAGCCCTTATAGCGCTGACGACTCACAACACGCTCCGCTTCGGACAGTAGCCACGCAAACGCAGCGCGGAAATCAGCAACCACCTGCTCCTTCTGTGATTTTTCAGGATCTCCGCGACGAACGCGAGAGCCGGGCAACACCTTTCCGCTAAGGGCGCGAGCGGCTGCAGTTAGGCTTTGATAATCATCGCCATGAATGAAGTCTGAACTTATAGCAGATAGTTTTAAATTCCCATGGATCCGGCGCGACAAGAGAAGGCGAAAACGCTCGGTTCGATCTTCTTTTTGCACAATCACTTCGGGCGCAAGCGCAAGAGAGCCTAGGCTTTCTTTAAGAGCCACGCGCAGCCGCTCGGCAGACTCTTGAGCGGCCGCATCAGTATCGAGATTAAGTGGAACGCCCGCGGCAATCGCCCGTAAAGCATCTTCATCCATGGTTCGTGACAGGCGATCTACAACCGCCTGTATAACTTGGTAATTTCTGGCCAACTCATCCAGGGCTGGTCCTTGTATTAACACGCCATCGGGAGTTTGAATGGACGCGGACTCTAAAGCAATCTTCAATAGCAGCTGATTTAATTCAGCATCGTCTTTAATGTACTGCTCGTTTTTGCCAAACTTAACCTTGTAGAGTGGGGGCTGAGCAATATAAATATGGCCGCGCTCAATCAACTCGGGCATTTGACGATAAAAGAAGGTCAACAATAAAGTGCGGATGTGGCTACCATCAACGTCCGCATCGGTCATGATGATGATGCGGTGATAGCGCAACTTATCAGCCTTGTATTCTTCAATGCCGATTCCGGTACCCAGCACTGTAATTAAAGTCACCACCTCTTGACTGGCGAGCATTTTGTCAAACCGCGCTTTTTCAACGTTCAGAATCTTCCCCTTTAAGGGAAGAATTGCCTGAAACCGACGATCGCGGCCCTGCTTTGCAGAGCCGCCCGCTGAGTCGCCCTCCACAATAAATAACTCGGATTTTTCTGGATTTTTTTCTTGGCAATCGGCAAGCTTGCCCGGCAAGCCCAGGCCATCAAGAACCCCTTTGCGCCGGGTCATGTCACGGGCTTTGCGAGCAGCTTCGCGGGCACGGGCGGCATCGACTATCTTGCCGCATAAAATTTTAGCGTCCTGAGGGCGCTCTTGAAGGTATGCGCTTAAGGCCTCAGCCACAATTTCTTCCACCGGGCCACGCACCTCGCTAGAGACGAGTTTGTCTTTGGTTTGGCTAGAGAATTTGGGCTCGGGAACTTTTACCGACAAAACGCAAGTAAGGCCTTCGCGCATATCGTCACCCGAAATTTCGACCTTGGCTTTTTTTGCAACCTCATGCTCATCAATGTACTTGTTAATCACGCGCGTCATCGCGGCGCGCAAGCCGGTTAAATGGGTGCCGCCATCGCGTTGCGGGATATTGTTTGTGAAGCACAACACCTGTTCGCTGAAGCTGTCATTCCACTGCATCGATACTTCAGCAGTAATTTGTCCGCCAAGATCCGATGGGCGATTGCCTTCAGCATAGAAAATGTTGGGATGAAGAACATTCTTGGTTTGATTAATGTACTCAACAAACCCCTTCACACCACCAGAGTAGGCAAAGTCCTCTTCCTGACCAGAGCGCTGATCAATTAAGCGGATATGAACGCCATTATTTAAGAAAGAAAGTTCACGAATGCGCTTAACCAGAATTTCGTAATGAAATTCTACCTTTCCAAAAATACCTTCGTCGGCTAAGAAATGGACTTCAGTGCCGGTTTTTTCGGTATCGCCGGTAATGGATATTGGTGAGATGGTTACGCCTTGCGCCTCTTCAATGTTGCGATTTTGAATAACGCCGCGTGCAAACTCCATGTAATGCACTTTTCCGTCACGCCGTATCGTTAACTTCAACCACTTCGACAGTGCGTTAACGCAACTTACACCAACACCATGTAAGCCGCCAGACACCTTATAACTATTTTGGTCAAACTTACCGCCTGCGTGCAACTCCGTCATTACAATTTCAGCAGCGCTACGCTTTGGATCGTGCTTGTCGTCAAACTTCACGCCGGTCGGAACGCCACGGCCGTTATCAACTATGGATATCGAGTTGTCGGTTTGTATAACCACTGTAATTTCAGTGCAATACCCAGCTAGCGCTTCGTCGATGGAGTTATCAAGTACCTCAAACACCAAATGATGCAAGCCGGTTCCATCGGATGTATCGCCGATGTACATTCCAGGACGCTTACGAACCGCCTCTAAACCCTCCAGAATTTGAATGGATGATGCCCCGTACTGCTCTACTGCCTTTATATCTTCAGTCATATTTTTCTAATTTAAATGCGCATTGGCATTACTACATACTTAAAGTCCTCGGACGCGGGCAATGTAATCACGGCGCTGCTGTTCGCGTCACCCAGGCTAATCTGAATGCGCTCCACTTTGACGTTTGCAAGGACATCAAGCAGATAGCTCACATTGAAGCCAATTTCAACTGAGTCGCCAGCGTACTCCGTTTCAATATCCTCTTGAGCTTCTTCTTGTTCAGCATTGGTGGACTGAATCGTAATGCGATTGGGTGATAGTGAGAAGCGGACGCCTTTAAATTTATCGGTTGTTAGAATGGCCGCCCTTTGTAGCGCTGCCTGAAGTGTTTCACGAGCAACAACCAGTGTGTTTTTATGACCTTTTGGAATCACCCGCTGGAAGTCAGGGAACTTGCCTTCGACCAGCTTGGAGATGAGCTCGACATCACCAAAATTGAATTTAATTTGATTGGCGGTCAAACTCACCTCTAACTCAGAATCAGTGTCGTCCAGCAGGTGCTGACACTCTAAAATAGTTTTGCGCGGAATAATAATTTCTTGATGGCCGCCACTACCAACAACTGGCTGTGCTAATTCAACCCGGCTATATGCCAGTCGATGGCCGTCTGTGGCAACCGCCACAACTTCTTTGCCATCAACAACAAGCAGCATGCCGTTGAGGTAGTAGCGAATGTCCTGTTGCGCCATTGCGAAATGCACTTGACTAATCAGCTGCTTAAATGCCTTTTGTGGCATTTTCCAGTTTGCCGTCATTTCACCCACAGACTGCATCACCGGGAACTCTGTAGCAGATAAGGTTTGAAGGGTGAAGCGACTTTTTCCGCTCTGTACCACCAACTTTGAATCTTTTAAATTTAACGATACCGGGCCCTCGGGTAACGCCCGCAGAATATCCAATAGTTTGCGTGCCGCAACCGTAGTTGTCATATCAGAATCACCGACACCAAAATTGGCGCTGGTCGCTATCTGAATTTCAATGTCGGTTGACACAAACGAAACGCGCTCACCTGTTTTTTTAAACAACAGATTGGCTAATATGGGAAGTGTGTGTCGACGCTCAACAATGCCGCTTACGATCTGAAGTGGTTTTAACAAACTATCGCGCGATGTATTTATAAGTTGCATTGCTTTTAAATCCTTGTATATATCTAACTAGTAATAGTAATAAGCCTCAAAAAAACAGTGGACAACCCATTAAAGGCTTACACAACAACTACTTATAACTAAAAAAACCTGTGAACAACTTCGGTATAAATGAAGGATAGATTTGGGACAACCTTTTCAACCACCTCTATTTTTGCATATCAACGCAGTTTTCCCCAATTTATACACATGAAATTTACCCGGTTACGCACATACTCATCCACACACTTATCCACAACCCACTTATGCCTTTAGGGTTTGCTCAATCACATGAATTTCATGGTTTAGTTGGCTGTCGTGGGCGCGCTCTTCTGTAATTTTACGGACCGCATGCAAAACAGTGGTGTGGTCTCGCCCACCAAACAGTTCACCAATCTCCGGCAAGCTTTTTTGGGTCAACTCTTTTGCCATAAACATGGCGATTTGGCGGGGCCTGGCAATGTTGGCCGGCCTGCGCTTAGAGTACATATCCGCCACTTTGATGTTGTAAAAATCAGCGACGGATTTTTGGATATTTTCAACCGAAATTTGGCGGTTTTGAATGGACAGCAGGTCTTTTAGGGCGGCGCGGGCAACATCAATTGTTACATCCCGCCCATGAAAACGAACGAAGGCCAAAATCTTCCGCAGCGCACCCTCAAGTTCGCGCACGTTAGAGCGAAGGTGCTTGGCCACAAAAAAAGCAACATCTTCTGACATGGGTATGCCCTCAGCCGCCGCTTTTTTCATCAAAATAGCTACGCGCATTTCTAGCTCGGGCGGCTCGATTGCCACCGTGAGACCAGAATCAAAACGTGAAATTAGGCGATCATCGATTCCTGCCATCTCTTTTGGATAGGTGTCGCTGGTAATAATGACCTGTGCACGATTGCCCAAAAGGGCCTCAAACGCATAAAAGAACTCTTCTTGTGTGCGCGATTTGCCGCTAAAAAACTGAATGTCATCAATCAACAAAAGGTCAAGGGAGTGGTAATACCGCTTAAAACGATCAAACGCCTTCTGTTGGTATGCCCTTACAACGTCCGACACGTATTGCTCTGCATGGATGTAGCGAATGCGGGCGTTTGGCTTTTCTTTTAAAAGGTGATTGCCAATTGCATGAATTAGGTGGGTTTTGCCTAGGCCAACCCCCCCATACAAAAACATGGGATTGTAGGATGTGCCTGGGTTGTGTGCCACCTGAATGGAGGCGGCACGCGCCAGTTGATTTGCTTTACCCGTAACAAAAGTTTCAAAGGTCAGCATGGGGTTTAATTTGGAGTGATCCTCTAATTCAAAGGCCGATGACTCCCCTAAATCACCCTCCGGGGCGCTTTGCAAATAATCAGTTGGCGCCAGGTTTGCCCCTGGGGGCCGGGCTGTCGATTGCGCAACTACAGCGGTTGCCGAGGCTGCCGAGCCGCCATCATCCAGCACAAACATTAAAGTGAAGGGCTTACCAAAATAGTTTTGAGCAAGCTCCTGAAATCGATCAGAAAACGTTTTTTTCGTCCAATCCAACTTAAACCGGTTGGGAGCAGATATTGTAAGCAAACACTCACTCTCATCTAAACCATTTAATTTAAGGGGCTGAATCCAGGTCTTAAATTGTTGTGGGGAAAGCTCGCGCAGTAAAGTGGCGGTAGCATGATCCCAAAAACCCAGTGGGCTTAAGGAAGAGAGGGTGGCGTTGTTTTCTAGATTGCTCATTTTCGGAGGATTGATTGTAGCGATTTTCTAAAGTTATCCACAAGCCATAAGTGGGTGGAAAACCTGTGGATAAGTTGTGGCCAAATAATAAAAAACCTTATAAATCAAGCAAAAGAGAAAAAAATGAAAAATAAAATAAGGGAAAAGCCCAATAAGAGCAGAACTTAGGTTGACCTTTTGGGCGCCACAAAGGAAAATACTTGGCTTTCCCGAGGTCAATCATGAAAAGAACATATCAACCATCCGTAACCCGCCGTAAACGCACCCACGGATTCCGTGTCCGCATGAAAACACGTGGCGGACGTACCGTTTTAAACGCACGTCGCGCCAAGGGCCGTAAACGCCTGGCAGTGTAAGCGCACCGGCTTGAATAGCGCACGCATATCCGAATTACTCAAAACAAATCCCAAAACATCAAAACACTGGGGTTTGTATTTAGGGTCTCGCAGTCAAGGCATGGATGGCGCCCTTGGAATTGCTGTTGCTAAAAAATTGGCCAAAAGAGCAGTTGATCGAAATAAATTAAAGCGCTTTATACGAGAAAGCACGCGCCAACCGCACAGTGCAATATTGGAGGCCCACGATATTGTCATCCGACTTAAAAAACCGATTGGCCAAACAACACGGGGACGGTTGCGCTCCCAGGAATTTGGCACACTTAAACAGCAACTAGTGGAACTTATTTAAGTGCAGATCATTAACCGCGCAGCAATCGCACTAATCCGGATTTACCAAATCGCACTGAGCCCATTTTTTGGCACTCAATGCAAGTTTGAGCCGAGCTGTTCTCAGTACGCATGCGATTGTTTTAAAGCCCATGGCAGCGCCAAAAGCGCCGGACTGATCGTCTGGCGGCTATTGCGATGCAACCCTTGGGGTCATGGCGGCTATGACCCAGTAATTAACCCACGCAGGATAAAAGAATAAATTACATGGATACGAAAAGAACCATCCTCTGGGCAGTTTTCTCAATCGCAGGACTGCTCCTTTACAACAACTGGTTGGCATACGAAGGCAAAACTCCGCTGTTCGGACCACAAAGCATGAGCAAGCAAGAGGCTGCGCCAGTGAGTGGAGATGAAAAGAAAAGTGACGTTCCAGTATCGACGGCCACCAGCACCAACACTGCACCAGTACTTGCACCCAAAGCAATTCCAGCGAGCATGGCACAGCTGGCAAGCAAAGAACGCTTCACTTTACAAAACGATGTACTGGCAATTGAAGTTAGTGCAGACGGCGCAAACGTAATGAGCGCAACCTTATTAAAAGAGTTGGACGTCGATAAGAAGCCAATGCGACTGATGCAAGTAACGCCTGGCCACCAATATTTTGCGCGCTCCGGTTTGATTGCTGCAGGCACCGCTGAGTTGCCCAACCATACCAGTGAATTCAAGTTGCAAGCCAGCGGCAAAGATGGGTCAGGACGCCCGTTCTTAGTTGTTGCCAGTGAGCGCAATGGCGTAACGCTTGAAAAAACCTTCATCCTAAATCCTAACAGTTACGTCATTGATGTGATGCACCGCGTAAGCAAAAACAATGCGGCAATAGGCCCACTGGTTTTATATACCGAATTAGTGCGCGATGGTAGCAAGCTAGAAGAAAGCCAGTTCTACAGTACATTTACAGGCCCAGCGGTTTATACCGACAAAGAGAAGTTTAATAAGCTTGAATTTACCGACATTGAAAAAAATAAAATCACCATACCAAAGCAAGTTCCAGCTGGCGACCCAGCATGGGTGGCAATGGTTCAGCACTACTATGCAAGTGCATGGATACCCAGTGATAAATTAAACCGTGATATTTACGCGGGAAAAATCGATACCAACGTGTATCGTGTTGGCATACAAACCCCACTCGAAGATATTGCCGCCGGCAAAACAACCACCGAGACAGCGCGCTTGTTTGTGGGCCCGCAACAAGAAAGTACACTGGAAGCAATTGCACCGGGGCTGGAGTTGCTGAAGGATTACGGCTACTTAACAATCTTAGCGAAACCGATTTTCTGGACCCTAGAGCGTATTTATGAATATGTACACAATTGGGGCTGGTCCATTGTCATATTGACCTTTTTGATTAAGCTTTTGTTTTACCCCCTTTCTGCCGCTAGCTATAAATCAATGGCACGCATGAAAGAGGTTCAGCCAAAAGTTATGGCGATGCGCGAGGCCAACAAAGGCAACCCGCAAAAAATGAACCAAGAAATGATGGCCCTTTACAAGAAGGAAAAGATCAATCCGCTTGGAGGTTGTTTACCAATGCTGATTCAGATACCGGTATTTATTTCCTTATATTGGGTTTTGTTGTCATCGGTTGAAATTCGCAATGCACCTTGGATTCTTTGGATTCATGATTTGGCCGTGCCAGATCCCTACTACATTTTGCCGGTCATTATGGCGGTATCAATGTATGTCCAAACCAAGCTGAATCCAACGCCACCAGATCCAATACAGGCAAAAGTGATGCTTTATATGCCGATCATTTTTTCCATCATGTTCTTTTTCTTCCCAGCCGGATTGGTTTTGTATTGGGTAGTCAACAACATATTGTCGATTGCGCAGCAATGGCAGATCAACAAAATGATTATTAAACGAGCAATGTAATACTGTATTCAGCATCAATATGTTAGCAATGGGGCCTGCATCCAGAAAAATCCCCATTATTGCTATCGCTACCGCGCCTGGCAAAGCCGGAGTGGGAATTATCCGCATCAGTGGCGAAGGCTTGCAAGAGCTTGCCTTTGCCATTACCAATACGCGACTACAGCCCCGCAAAGCCACTCTGGTTGAGTTGCGCAACCAAGACGACCGAATCATAGATTCGTCCCTCGCAATTTACTTTTCGGCGCCCCACTCATTTACGGGCGAAGATGTTTTAGAGCTCCAGTGCCACGGCGGCCCACAGCTTCTGGATTTAGTTGTGCAGCGCTGCCTGCAACTGGGCCATCAAATGGGGCTGGCCATAGCTGAGCCAGGCGAATTCTCGCTGCGCGCTTTTTTAAATGAAAAAATTGATTTAGCCCAAGCGGAAGCCATTGCCGATTTAATCGATGCGCAATCGCACGCTGCTGTCATGGGCGCAGCGCGCTCACTGCAGGGCGCATTCTCAGATGACATTCATCGTTTGGTTCAGGCTTTAACGCAGTTACGTATTTTGGTCGAGTCCACCCTCGATTTCCCTGAAGAAGAAATTGAGTTTTTAGAAAACGCCCATGCGCGCCAACAGCTTACTGAAATTCAGGAACAGCTTCAGCATTTGCTGGGTAGCGCCAAGCAGGGACAGATACTGCGTGACGGCGTACAGTTGGTCTTGGTGGGCGCCCCGAATGTGGGTAAAAGCTCTTTGTTAAATTGCCTGGCCGGCGAAGCGATTGCGATTGTTACAGCCGTAGCTGGAACAACGCGGGATAGGGTAAAGCAAAGCATCACACTCGACGGGGTGCCAATACACATTATTGATACTGCTGGCCTGAGGAAGACGAGTGATGAGGTGGAGGCAATTGGGATTGAGCGCACCTGGGCATCGATTCGCACCGCTGATTTACTTCTGTACATTGAAGCCCCGGATGCGCAAACAGCCGACGAGGCACTTTATACCGAAGTGGTGGCAGCACTGCCTGCTGCCTGCACGTTTTTACGATTGGTTAATAAAGCAGACTTGCTTGGTACACATAATAGGACCACAGAGCCAGAGACGCTTTTTATCTCTGCCAAAACCGGCGCTGGTATTCCAGAGTTAAAAAAAGCCATCTTGACTCGCGTCGGTTGGCGAGCCGGACAAGAGGATGTGCTCATTTCCCGCCAGCGCCACATCGATTGTTTGATGCACGCCGAAGCAGCATTAAACAGGGCCGGCCTCTATTCCTTAGAAGGAAATCGCGCATTAGAGCTGTTTGCAGAAGAGCTTCGATTGGCACAAGAGCATCTTGGCCAAATCACCGGCCGCCTATTGCCAGACGATTTGCTGGGAAAAATTTTTAGCCAATTTTGCATCGGAAAATAACAGCGGCATTGCCCATTATTGTTTCGGGATATAACTTCTACTGCTAGGAAAAACAAGGGCTTGTAGCCCTTTAAACGATGAAAAGCACCCACAGGAAAATGCTAAAATCGACATATCCAGAATATAAAAAATGCGAGGGCTTTACATGAACCAACCATTAACGCACGCTGCTATTTCAGTTACCGCACCAGAGTATGTGAAAAACCAAAAGCTGATTCAATGGGTTGCCGAGGTTGCTGCGCTAACCAAGCCGGATCACATTCATTGGTGCGATGGCTCGCAAGACGAATATGACCGACTGTGCGACCTTATGGTGGCAGCTGGTTCATTCAAACGCCTCAATCCAGCGAAGCGGAAGAATTCCTTTCTGGCAATATCGGATCCTCAAGACGTCGCCCGCGTAGAAGACCGCACCTTTATTTGCT
>DAIPIK010000002.1:0-10390 GCA_036770845.1 Polynucleobacter sp.
CCTTTGCGAAAGCCCTCAACCCCCAAAAGGGTTTGATACATGCGTACTACCTCAGCGCCTTTTTCATAGACGGTGACGGTGTAAAAATTATTAATCTCTTGATAGGCATCGGGGCGAATCGGATGAGCCATCGGGCCCGCATCCTCGGGGAACTGCAACTGGCGCAATAAACGCACATCCTCAATGCGCTTAACCGCCCTACCTGATTCACTGCCCATCTGATCGGCTGAAAATTCTTGATCCCGAAATACCGTCAAGCCCTCTTTGAGTGAGAGCTGAAACCAATCGCGACAAGTGACGCGATTACCAGTCCAATTGTGAAAATACTCGTGCGCTACGACGCTTTCGATATTGGCAAAGTCCGTATCGGTAGCCGTCTCGGGCTGAGCGAGAACGTACTTGGTATTAAAGATGTTAAGACCCTTGTTCTCCATTGCGCCCATATTGAAATCACCCACGGCAACAATCATGAATCGATCCAAATCCAATTCCAAGCCGTAGCGCGCCTCATCCCAGCGGATCGAATGAATCAAGGAATCCATGGCATGGCGGGTTTTGGGTAAATCCTGCGGCTCAACCCAAATCTGCAGGAGCTTCGTAGCTCCGCTGCCCGTTGTAATGCTCTCCTCAATACAGTCCAATTTCCCAGCGACCAGGGCAAACAAATACGATGGCTTCGGAAACGGATCTTCCCAAACAGCACTATGCCAACCGTTGGGCAAGTCTTCTGTGGCGACCAGATTGCCGTTCGCCAGCAAGACGGGGAAGTCCGCCTTAATCGCACGCAGCGTGACGCGATAGCGTGCCATCACATCAGGGCGATCTAAAAAATAAGTGATCTTCCGAAAACCCTCTGCCTCGCATTGCGTAAAAAAATTGCCATTCGATACATACAGACCCATCAGGGAAGTATTTTTTGCGGGCACACAGATCGAAATCACTTCCAGCGTAAATAGCTCAGCCCCATTGCCAGGTAAGGAATGAATCGTGAGGGTCTCGGGTGTTAATTCAAAATGGCGGTGTGGCGTGCCGTTGATGCGCAAACTCATGAACTCGAGATCAATGCCCTGCAAGATTAGGGAGGATGCTTGCGCCAAGGGATTGGCGGGATTTGGTAATACCTCTATACGGCTCTTAACAATCGTCTTGGCGGGATCGAGAGCAATGTCTAAATCCACCTGCCCAAATAAAAATGGAGGTGGGCAATACGCAAGGCGCTGAAAGGATGGGGCGAGGTCGGTTTTCATGCTTTGATTTTATGCCCTTACGGCGCAACGCATTAACCGTATAGCAGGGTCAGAATACCGATCGCAATGAACACGACTGCTGCCACGGTATGCACCCATTTGATTGGCAATCGATTTGTAAACTTAGTCCCAATCCATACGGCGGGGGCATTGGCGAGCATCATCCCGAGGGTAGTGCCAATGGTGACCGCAATGACATCGTCGTAGCGTGCGCCAAGGGCAATCGTGGCAATTTGGGTCTTATCGCCCATCTCCGCCATAAAAAATAAACTGCTGGTCAGTAGAAAAACCGGCCAGGCCGCATTTTTAACCCGAGTACCCCCAGCCTCGTCAAGGCGATCCGGAATTAGAAGCCAGAAACCAATCGCCAAAAAGCCTAAGCCCAATATCCAGCGCATCGCATCCGGACTCAAAAAAGCCGCAATTAAATGGCCGAAATAGGCCGCGCAGGCATGGTTGGCCAATGTGGCAACCAAGATCCCGGTAATAATGGGTAATGCCTGGCGCGGGTAGCGCGCTGCCAGCATCAAGGATAAAAGTTGGGTTTTATCCCCCATTTCAGCTAATGCAACCACTCCAGTGGAGAGAAATACCGCAGAAAAGTCCATTTAGCCCAATTATTTAGTTAATTTCTATCGATAACCTTAATTAATACAATTTGGCTATTGAGCGACAAGCCCCTAAACTAAGGGTAATCCCAAATACCAGCGGTAAGCATAACAACTTGCCAGGCAGACCAATCAATATCAATGAGGAAGTAAATGAGCACACGCGAAGGTAGTTTAGAGGCCCCAACCCGGCACGCCTTAGATTGGAAAAATCCAGAATTTTATGACCGCGAGAACCTTGAAGCAGAAATGGAGCGGGTATTTGATTTATGCCACGGCTGCCGTCGTTGCTTAAGCTTATGCGGCTCATTCCCTACCCTCTTTGACCTGATCGACGCCACTGAAGATGGTGAAGTTGAGCAGGTACAAAAGGCAGACTACCAGGCGGTGGTTGATCAATGTTATTTGTGCGACGTCTGCTATATGACCAAGTGCCCTTACGTTCCACCCCATCCTTGGAATCTGGATTTCCCGCACCTCATGTTGCGCGCCAAAGCCGTTGCGTTTAAAGAAGACAAAACCACCTTCCGCGATAAGCTCTTGTCATCTACGGATAAGTTAGGTCACTTTGCTGGCATTCCAATCGTCACGCAAACCGTCAATGCTGTAAACCAAACTGGGCTTGCTCGCTTAGTAATGGAAGGTGCGCTTGGGGTCGATAAAAAAGCATGGATTCCAGAATACGCAGCAAAAACCTTCCCCCAACTGGCTGAGAAATCGACTGCATTCCCCGTCAAGGATGGCAATAAGACGCCAGGCAAAGTGGCGATTTATGCAACCTGCTATGTGAACTACAACGAGCCTGGCATTGGTCAAGACTTGATCAAAATTCTGCAACACAACCAAATCCCGTATGAGCTCGTCGATAAGGAAGCCTGCTGCGGTATGCCGAAATTGGAATTAGGTGACTTGGAGTCGGTTGAAGAAAACAAGAACAAGAACATTCCGAAGCTGGCTAAATTAGCGAAGGAAGGCTATGCCATTTTGACTCCAATTCCGTCATGTACCTTGATGTTCAAGCAAGAACTGCCGTTGATGTTCCCAGATGATGCAGACGTTCAACTAGTCAAGCAAGCCATGTGGGACCCCTTCGAGTATTTAGTTGCGCGTAATTCCGATGGCTTACTCAAGACCGATTACAAAACTGAATTGGGCCATGTGAGCTACCACGTTGCTTGCCACTCACGCGTACAAAACGTCGGGCAAAAGACCGCTGAAGCCCTGAAGATGATTCCCGGCACCGAAGTGAATGTAGTCGAGCGTTGCTCTGGTCACTCGGGCACATGGGGTGTGAAGAAAGAGTTTCATGCGATGGCAATGAAGATCGGTAAGCCTGTGTTTAAGAGCATGGCCGAGAACGAGCCGGACTACATCAGCTCCGATTGCCAGCTCGCCGGTCACCACATAGCACAAGGCATGGAAGAGCTAGGCCTACCCAAATCGGCGATGGCACATCCACTCACCTTAATGGCGAAAGCCTACGGCCTCTAAATAGATCGATTGAATACACACTGAATATAGGAATACAAGCACCATGGCAAAAATTACCCGCGCTAGCCTCTTAAGTTTGGAGGCGTACCATAAGGATCGCCCAGAAATTCGGGAGAAGGCGATTCAAGAGCGCCGCACACGCACCGTCCACTTGGGCGAGCACCTCACCATGATTTTTGAAAACGAATTCTTAATGCGTTATCAAATTCAAGAGATGCTGCGCGTTGAGAAAACCTTTGAAGAAGAAGGCATTCAAGATGAACTCGACGCCTACAATCCACTCGTACCCGATGGCACCAACTTCAAAGCCACCATGATGCTCGAGTACCCCAATGAAGGTGACCGTAAAGTTGCCTTAGCGAAGTTGGTTGGTGTTGAGGACAAAATCTTTCTAGAGGTAGAAGGACAGCCCCGTGTCTACGGCTTGGCCGATGAGGACCTGGAGCGTTCCACCGCAGAAAAAACATCGGCGGTGCATTTCATGCGTTTTGAGCTCACGCCCGACATGATTAAGGCCCTCAAGGCAGGCGCACAAATGATGGTGGGTTGCGATCACAAAGAGTACCCCATGCACGTTAAAACCTTGCCACACGAGACATTGGCTTCGCTCATTACTGACCTGAACTAAGTCGCCGTCTGCGCATGACAAGACACACTCTTTTATGCTGCCAATAACTCAACTGCTGGAACAAAATCCAGCTGTTGAGCACTAGCAACCGGCTCTGAAGCCAATTGGCCGCGATGCACATTCAGGCCATTACGCAAATGCACGTCGTGATTCAGTGCGGCGACTAAACCCCGATTCGCTAAAGCTTCCACAAACGGATAGGTTGCATTGGTCAAACCAAAGGTGGATGTCCGCGCGACCGCACCCGGCATATTGGCGACACAATAATGAATCACGCCATCGACCAAATAACTCGGATCGCTGTGGGTGGTAGAGCGTGAGGTCTCAAAACAACCGCCTTGGTCAATGGCCACATCGACTACCACCGCCCCTGACTTCATCTTGGTCACCATGCTGGCACTAACCAACTTAGGCGCTGCTCCTCCTGGTAGGAGCACTGCACCAATCACGACATCGGCTGCACACACCTCACGCTCGATCGAGAGGGGATCGGAATAGTAGGTGCGAACCCGATTACCGTAAGCAGCATCGATTTGACGCAAACGATCCAGATCTTTATCGATGATGCAAACATCCGCTCCAATGCCAACCGCCATCTGCAATGCGTTTCGACCTACTACACCCGCGCCCAAAATAACCACCTTCGCCGCTGCTACCCCCGGAATGCCCGCTAACAAGATGCCAGGTCCACCATGGTTCTTTTCCATTTGCGCAGCTGCTGCCTGAATAGACATGCGCCCCGCAACTTCACTCATGGGGGCTAGCAAAGGTAAAGTGCCAGCGCGTGATGTCACGGTTTCATAGGCAATGCAAGTGGAGCCGGAACTGAGCAGCGCCTTGGTTTGCAGTGGGTCTGGCGCAAGATGAAGATAAGTAAACAGAATTTGGTCTTCCCGCAGCATGGCGCATTCTTGCGGCTGCGGCTCTTTTACTTTCACGACCAATTGGGATTTTGCATACACTTCGGTTGCGCTCTCGACTAAAGAAGCGCCGGCAGAACGATAGAGTTCATCCGTCAAGCCAATCTGCTGACCAGCGCCACGCTGAATCAACACGGCATGGCCCTGGGCCACTAGTCCACTGACATTTCCTGGGGTCAAGCCGACCCGAAATTCGTTGTCTTTTACTTCGGTTGGTACGCCAATAATCATGTGATGCTCCTTATTTCAGTTTATTTTTACGATGCAGGCCTAAGACGTAATACATAGCGACATAGACCACCAATAAGCACGGACCCAAAATTAAGGCAGCGCGTGCATCCTCATGCAAGCCCATCAAGACAATGACGAGCGCAATGAAGGCAAGGGCAAACCAGGAGGAGTAAGGCCACCATGGCGTGCGATAACTCAGACTCTCGGCTTGCGCTGGAGTCAGTGATTTTCTAA
This sequence comes from Polynucleobacter sp., assembly GCA_036770845.1. Classification (GTDB taxonomy): domain Bacteria; phylum Pseudomonadota; class Gammaproteobacteria; order Burkholderiales; family Burkholderiaceae; genus Polynucleobacter. The sequence goes on from DAIPIK010000002.1 coordinate 5,360, forward strand.
AACGCATTTGGGTATACAAAATGGCAATCCAAACCATCAATCCGATGAAAGTCACAGCCGCCATCACATACTGGAATGCCTTATCTGGAACAAAGTAGTTCAGGACAACGCCAACCATTGGCACCATCACAGCGGCCATCACAGCCCGGTGCGGAACGCCATTCTCAGAGAGGTGGGCAAACTTTTCGGGGGCATAGCCATTGATCGATAAGGAATACAGCAAACGTCCGCCACTGAAAATGCCAGCATTGCATGAAGACAGCGCTGCCGTAATCACCACGAAATTGACAATGCCAGCGGCTTCGCGCAAACCCAAACGCTCGAACATCACCACAAAGGGACTACCATGCTGCCCCACCTCATTCCACGGAAAGATCGCCAAGATAACTAAAATGGCGCCCATGTAAAAGATCAAGATTCGCCATGCGAGCGAGTCGATTGCCATCGGGATGGTTTTCTTGGGATTCTCTGCTTCGCCAGCGGAGAGGCCAATCATTTCAATACCGACGTAGGCAAACAGCACCATCTGCAAAGACATCAAGAGGCCGCCAATCCCATTCGGAAAGAAGCCACCATGAATCCACAAGTTATCAAAACCCAGCGGTACCCAGTCATTGGTAAAACCAAAGAACACAACTGCTGCTCCCATCGCAATCAAGGCAATGATGGCGACGACTTTAATTAAGGAGAACCAAAACTCAAATTCCCCAAACAGCCGAACCGCAATCATGTTGATAAGCCCCATCAAAATGATCGATGAAAGCGCCCAGACCCATTGCGGCATATCCGGAAACCAAATGCCCATGTAAATGCCGACGGCAGTGACTTCTGCAATACTCACCACAATCCAATAGGTCCAATAACCCCAACCCACCATGTATCCCGCAAGGGGCCCTACATAGGAATTGGCATAGGCAGCAAAGGAGCCGGCCACCGGCTCATGCACCGCCATTTCACCCAGCGTGCGCAGCACAATGAAGGCCACAATCCCCGCTAATAAATAACCCAAGAGAATCGAAGGGCCTGCGAGCTGAATCGCACTAGCGGAGCCAAGAAAAAGTCCAACGCCAATGGTTGAACCCAATGCCATGAGGCGAATGTGCCGTACTTTCAGATGGCGTTTTAAGCCGGTTTGTTCTGTCTGCAAGAGAAACCTCCTTTTCGTTTTGATGTTGGTCATGCACCAACGCAACGAAGTCTAGGCAGGAGTTGGGCGCAGCACTAGCCCTTAAAAATTCATTAAATAAGCAAAGCTAAAAAAATGCTAAAGGGATAAGAAGGGAGAACCCTTAAATCAAGGGGTGGATAGCAAAATAAATATTGCTTCCTACAACAAAATATGAAATTTCCTACAGGGCATTCCCTAGGCTTATTTACGCTATTCGGGAATGAAATGGAATTGGTTTACTCGGATACGCTGTGCTGCATCCGTATCAATGAAAGAATTTCCGCTGCCGCCACCAAACCGGCTGCTGCCGTAACGGTTACCGCCGAGCCGAAACCAGAACATGCCAAACCCCCGGTAGCAGCACCGGCGCGGGGTTCTTTCGAATACACCGCCCGAATGCCCATCTTCTTTTTTAAATCACGGGAGAAGCCATGATCGGTTCGCAGGCCAACGCGTACCTTAGCGAGAAGTGCATCTTGCTCTGTTCTGGATAAATCATCGCAGCGCAGTTGGGTTGGATCTGCTTTACCGCCAGAGGCCCCGCACATCACGAGCAAACGTTGATTCGCCACTGCCCACGCTGCAAGCGCAATTTTGACTTGCACTGAATCGGTTGCATCTAACACAATGGCATCCGCAGGAATCAATGCATCGAGCGTATCGGGCTCTAAAAAAGCATCGTGGCAGGTCAGCTGAATGCGGGGATTAATTTGGGTGATGCGCTGCGCCATGGCAGCCACTTTAGCCTTGCCATACTCGCCATCAAGGGCGTGTAATTGGCGATTGGTATTGCTCTCAGCAATGTGGTCAAAATCAATTAAAACTAAATGGCCAATTGCGGACCGCGCGAGGGCTTCGGCCGCCCAAGAACCGACACCGCCCAAACCGGCAACCACAACCGTAGCCTTCTGAAACTGGGCTAAAGCAGCATCGCCGTACAAACGGGCTACCCCGCCAAAACGGCGCTCTGACGAGCCTAACTCCTGGTCTGGCGGCGGTATTTGAAAGTTGTCCATCGTCATCGCTTCTCTTTATACTGAAAACATGGAATCCATTGCTGAATTACGTAAAAACTACACCCGCGGCGAACTGTCGGAGCAAGACGTGCCGCAGGAACCGTTCCGTCTTTTTCAGACCTGGTTTGATCAGGCAGTAAAGGCGCAGTGCCCCGAACCCAATGCAATGGCATTGGCAACCGCAAATCAAGCCGGCATTCCATCTGTGCGTATTGTCCTATTAAAAGCTGCAGACCACGGTAGTTTTACTTTTTTTACCAATTACGAAAGCCAAAAAGGCAAGGAGCTGGCTGCGCAGCCGCATGCATCCTTACTCTTTCATTGGCACGAGCTGGAGCGGCAGGTGCGCATTAACGGTACTGTTGAGCGCGTGAGCGCCGCCGAAAGCGATACCTACTTTCATTCCAGGCCGATAGCATCACGCATTGGTGCATGGGCTTCTCCGCAAAGTGCTGCCATTACCAGTCGCGCTTTTTTAGAGGAGCAGGAACGGCAGTTCAAAGTAGAGCATGGTGACAACCCACCTCGCCCACCCCATTGGGGCGGGTATCGTTTGATACCAACTCAAATTGAATTTTGGCAAGGCAGGCCTTCACGCCTACACGATCGCATTTGCTATAGCCGCGTTGATAGCGGCTGGTCAATTACGCGCCTAGCACCCTAGTTAAACGCGGGATTTATTAAGCTCTTTAAGGTGCTTCGAAACTTCGCCAGTTTTGGCGCAACGACCGCCATGCAATAGCCTTGCCCCGGGTGCTGGACAAAATAATTCTGATGGTAATCCTCTGCCGGATAAAAGACCGGGGCCGGGGCAATGATGGTCACAATTGGCCTTGGAAAGATTTTTTCATCGCCTAATTCTGCAACCATCGCTTGTGCACAGGCCATTTGCGTGTCGGAGTGCGTGAAGATAACGGAACGGTAACGCGCGCCCACATCATGACCCTGGTAATTGAGGGTGGTGGGATCATGAATCACAAAAAAGATGGTGAGAATTTCCCGATAGGAAACGATTGCTGGATCAAACTGGATTTGCACAACCTCAGCATGGCCCGTAGTTTCCGAACACACGGCTTCGTAGTTTGGGTTCGTATCGTGGCCGCCAGCATAGCCAGACACAACCGAATGCACGCCGCGTACCTGCTGATAGACCGCCTCTAAGCACCAAAAACAGCCGCCGCCGAGGGTTGCTGTCTCAAAAGTTATTTGTTTTTCATCCATGGCTTTATCCTAATGCCTTATTACCTTATTTGCACAAACCGAATTCGACCCTCTTCAAACTGATATTGTCTCTCTATGAATCGCCTTACCATCCAGCTTGATGAAATCCGCGCAGCGTACGCAGCCGAACCGCACTCTACGCTTGAGAAACGCCTGGAGCGGATTGGCCGAGTGGAGGCGATGCTGCGTGCCAATGAAGAAAAGCTCTGCAAAGCAGTAGCCGCTGACTTTGGTCACCGCCATCCGATTGAAACCCAGCTGGCAGAACTCAGTCAAATTTACCAAGCCTGCCGATATACCAAAAAACGCCTCAAAGAATGGCTCAAACCCGTTCCTTTAGAGACGCCAGCTTACCTATCAAGCTCGACTGCTTGGATGAAAGCCCAGCCCAAGGGCATTGTGGGCGTTATGAGTCCCTGGAACTACCCTATCTTGTTAGCGCTCGCCCCTGCCATTGCGGCATTGGCTGCCGGAAATCGCGTTTGGCTCAAACCATCGGAGCGCAGCAGCCGTACCTCGGGGTTTTTGGCAAGCTTAATTCAGGAGTATTTTCATTTCACGGAGTTCAATGTGACGACTGGCGATGCCAACACCGCAGCCGATTTTGCCGCCCTGCCTTTCGATCATCTTTTCTTTAGTGGCAGCACTGCCGTCGGCAAAAAAGTCATGCGCGCGGCTGCTGATAATCTGGTGCCAATCACTTTAGAGCTGGGCGGTAAGTCTCCTGCGCTGGTGGATGCCTCAGCCAATTTATGTGATGCAGCGAGCAGCATTGTGTATGGCAAATTACTCAATAGCGGGCAGACCTGCATTGCACCAGACTATGTTTTAGTCGGGGAGCAACAACACGATGCACTTCTGGCGGAGTTGATTGGGGCAGCACAAGTTCAATTTTCCAAAGCAGAAATGCTAACTGGTCCAATTGATCCAGAGCAAACGGCACGCTGGCATTTTTTAGTCGAAGATGCGATTGCCCATGGCGCAACCGCCACACCATTACTAAAGTCCAGTACTGAGTCAGGACGGGTTTTTGAGCCGGTAGCGCTCAGCAACGTTAACCCCAAATCCGCGGTGATGCAGGAAGAAATCTTCGGCCCCATTTTGCCGATCGTAACGGTTGCTGATGGCACAACAAGCATGATTGATTTCATTAATGCAGGTAGCTCACCCACACCGCTTGCGCTCTACTGGTTTGGAAAAAATAAAGTGAATCTCAATCGCGTGATTGCCGATACCCGCTCCGGCGGCATCACCGTCAATGACGTGTTATTGCATGCCGCATGCGATGGCATTCCCTTTGGCGGTATTGGGGCTAGCGGCATGGGGTCTTACCACGGCAAAGCCGGATTTGATGCCTTCAGTCACTACAAGCCAGTACTTCAGGTTCGCGGCCTATTTGGACTCAATTGGTTACGCGGTACTAGTGCAGTCCATCCGCCCTATGGAAAAAAAGTAGCGCGCCTGTTAAAGCACCTCAAGTAATAAGCGCAGACTAAAGGCAATAAAGAGCATTCCAGTTGCCAGCCATAGGCTGGCTGCAATCAGAGGGTGCGCCTTTACCAAGCCCAAGCAATGCTGTCCCGCCCCAATCAAAATAGCCAAGTACGTCATGCTGATGCATTGGGT
>DAIPIK010000002.1:10490-30517 GCA_036770845.1 Polynucleobacter sp.
ATCCCAGCGGATGCCCAGATGCCTTTACGCCAACCTTGCTCTGCTGATAAGGCTAAAACGTAAAGCGAATTGGGGCCTGGCAGCAAAATAATGAGGATCGCACCCAGTAGATAACTGGAAAAGTGAATGATGCCGAAGTCGGTCCAATGCGGTAAAAAGCCCATGAAACGATGATAATCAGATTAAACACCCTAGGGATTGCCCTTAGGGTAGAACCATGCCATAATGGAGGGCTTTTTGAAACATCGTCCCCAGCAATTTACATATTCAGCGAATCAGTTTAGTAGTCATAAACACACCGCTGCCGCTTGTCTGATGGTCGATGCCCTAGACCATCGCGCCCTTTAAAACACTGAGGCGCACAACCGGAGACATCCCCGATGGGGATGTGATTTGCATGACTTTTTTAAATGAAAACCACACCGAGTCAACTGACTCGCACACCGATGTTCCTGCAGGCGAAAAAGTAACGGTATCCGTCGTTACATCCAGCGCCAATGCATTTGCATCGTTTGGCTTAGCAGCCCCTCTCTTACAAAACGTAGCTGAATTGGGTTTTACCCAAGCCACTCCAGTGCAAGCACAGGTTATTCCTGCGGCTTTGGCTGGCGGCGATCTATTGGTCAGCAGCCAAACGGGTAGCGGTAAAACCGCGGCCTTTTTATTGCCCCTCCTAAATAAACTGATTGCTAGTAATCCGAGCAATTCGCCAGTTCCTGGTCGTGCACAACCAACCGTCTTGGTTTTGTGCCCTACTCGTGAATTAGCACAACAGGTCGCTGCCGATGCGATTAATTTGGCGCGTGGCCTTAAAGGCATTCGGATTGCAACCGTGATGGGTGGTATGCCCTACGGCAAACAAATCCAAGCACTCAAAGGTGCGTTGCTCGTGGTTGCGACCCCGGGTCGTTTATTGGATCTGAGCGACAGCCGTGCAATTCGTCTGGATGATGTCAAGCAACTGGTGATTGATGAAGCGGACCGCATGCTCGATATGGGCTTTGCTGACGACCTCGAAGCCATTGATCAGCGTTGCAAGCAGCGGTCGCAGACCCTGATGTTCTCAGCGACCTTTGCACCTAAAGTCATGTCCTTGGCTACCCAATTGACCAATGATGCAAAGCGGATTGAACTGGCGCAAGCCGGCGATGTGCATTCCAACATTGAGCAAAAATTGCATTGGGCTGACAACATGGCGCACAAGCATCGCTTGTTAGAGCACCTCTTAACCGATCCTACAGTTGACCAAGCGGTTGTATTTGCTAGTACCCAAGTGGAAAGTGAAAAGATTGCTGACACACTGCGTGCCAATGGTTACGAAGCAACTGCACTGCACGGCGCAATGCCACAAGCTGTTCGTATGCGTCGCCTCGAATCGCTGCGTAAGGGCCATACCAAGATTTTGGTTGCCACTGACGTTGCTGCGCGCGGCATTGATGTGCCCCGCATCAGTCACGTGATTAACTTTGGCTTGCCTATGAAGCCAGAAGATTACACACACCGCATCGGTCGTACTGGTCGTGCTGGTCGTAACGGCATTGCTATTACCTTAGTTGAGCATCGCGATCGTGCCAAGATTCGGAACATCGAACGCTTTACCCAGCAAGACATCGTTGCCTCCGTGATTCCGGGTCTTGAGCCACAAGCCAAGCCTAGCTTTGGTGGTGGTGGCGGACGTCCTGGTAGCCGCTCTGGTGGTCGTCCTGGTGCACGCTCTGACTCGCGTCCTGGTAGCCGTTCAGGCGGTCGTTTTGAATCCCGTTCGGGTGGCAGTCATTTTGAGCAACGCAGTGGTGGCGACTCGCGTCCAGCACCGCGCTTTGATTCCAAACCATCCGGTGGCTATTCTGGCGATTCGCGTCCAACTGGTCGATTTGATTCGAAGCCAGCGGGTTTCTCAGTAGACTCCCGTCCAGCCAATCGTTTTGATTCCAAGCCATCGGGTGCACGTTCAGGTGATTCACGCCCGACCGGTCGTTTTGATTCCAAGCCAGCAGGTGCTCGCTCGGGTGATTCGCGTCCAACGGGTCCCCGCTTTGGTAAACCAAAAGCAGCGGGAAGCCCACGGAGATCCTTCGGCGGTAACTAAGCATGCTCCACCGCAATCGCCTCCGTTCTGTTTGGAATCGAGTCGGTTCCGGTGGAATTCACCTTGCTCCGCGGCAATGGCAAACGTGGCTTGGTGACACTGGTTCTTTAACGCGTAAACTCGAAGCGGCTTTTGAAAGTCGCATCGAGGTGCGGGTTTTAGCGGACTGCCTGCAAACCATCCATAGCGACGAAAGTCGCTTTTTTCATGGCCGTACCAAACGCTGTCGCGTTCGGGAAGTACTCTTACTCATCAACCAAGAGCCCGTCGTCATCGCGCGCAGCATCATCCCGATACTCACCGCAAGCGGTAGCAATCATGCCATTCTGAAATTAGGTAAAAAGCCGCTTGGCGCTGTTTTGTTTCAGGGCCGCAATCGCAATCGGCTCAAAGCCCATCGCGAGATTACCCAATTGGATCGTCGCCATCCCTTATGGAAAAACGGTCAGCGCCGTTATCCTGAAATGCCGACCGGCTCATGGGCCAGAAGAACCCTTTATCACCTCAAAGGACATCCCTTATTAGTTAATGAGGTTTTTTTGACTCTGCCTCCAACCAAGCTATTGCAGCGCTGACTAAAGCAGCATCACCCGAGTGGCACTCCAGTACCGTTGCAAAACCAATCTCTTTTGCGCTACGAGCTATGTTGTGATGTGGGCATAGCGCGCTTGCGCCAGCTAAATAATCTTGGCGGCCCTGCTGCTTTAAAACAGCGCCTAAATGCCGAACGGCTTCAGATGAGGTGAGAATCCAAAGGGCGTCATCGGTATTCGCATTGAGGACCTTCTCCCACTGCGGACTAGACTCACTTAGCGGTATGCGCGAGTACACCGCAATTGCTTCAACCTGTGCTCCAACCGATTGCAATTGATCCGCTAGCCACTCGCGACCGCCGTCACCGCGAAATACCACCACCCGCCGACCTGCCCAGCTCGGAAAGCGATTTTGAATCGCATCCCACAGTCCCTCCGAATCCCACTGCGCGGGATTGCCTGGCATCCAAATGGGCGTGGGTAGCTTGGCTTCTGTGCCAATGCCGTGGCGCTCGAGGGCATGGTAGCTACTTTGACCCACCACCCCAATCGGAATAGGACGCTGTGCGATCGACTGCCAATCGTCGCCTAATAATCGCATGGTGCACTCAATGGCATTCGGACTCACAAACACGGCCAAGTCGGCGGTCTGCATTGCCGTTCGTATTGCTGCGGCGACCTTTGTGTCGGATTTTGGAACAATCGTTAAGAGCGGCAAGGCCATGATTTGTGGCGCTTGCCAATCCTGCTTAGGGTGTGAGGCGACTATGCTCGCTATTGCTGCTTGGAGCGCCTCGGTGAGGGCACTTGCTTGACCACTTGGCCGAGTGACAACCAGCGTAGTGGATCTCATGGTGATTAAGGCAGTAAAGCGCTCGCACCTTGGGAGAGCAGATCCTGTGCCACAGAGAGTCCCAGGGCTTCTGCATCGGCAACCGTTTTAATCGTGGCAGCAGCACTGGCCAAACAAATCTGCGTGCCGTCCACGCTCGCCACAAAGCTCCGAATACCCAATTGAGGGCCATTCCACTCGCCGTGGGCAGCCAGCGGAACTTCACATGAACCGCCCAACTGCCGCGACACCATGCGCTCAGCCGAAACGGCAAGCAAGGTAGGAAGGTCATTAAGTGGCGCGAGCCAGGCATGCATATCTGCCCGATTGCTAAGGGTTTCAATCCCGAGGGCGCCCTGGCCTGCTGCCGGCGTATAGGGGTCAAGCGGCAAGAAGGCTTTAATGCGACTTGCTAGTCCTAGGCGTTTTAAGCCAGCTGCAGCCAAAATAATTGCTTGGTATTCACCGCGGTCCAATTTGCCCATGCGGGTGTCTAAGTTACCGCGCAAGGGTTGGATCTGCAGGTGCGGGAAATGCTTGCGCAGGATAGCCTCGCGGCGTAGGCTTGATGTGCCGACAACTGCGCCATGTGGCAGATCCTCCAGCGAAGCGTAATCGTTGGAGACAAAGGCATCGCGCGCGTCTTCACGGCTCATGACGCAAGTCAAAGCAAAACCATCCGGCATGATCATCGGCACGTCCTTTAGGGAGTGCACCGCCAAATCCGCGCGGCCATCGGCCAAAGCGGCCTCCAATTCCTTCACAAATAATCCCTTACCACCGACTTTAGATAGGGTGCGATCGAGGATTTGGTCGCCGCGGGTGGTCATTCCTAAAATCTCGACCTGGCAGTCGGGATAAAGGCTTTTTAAGCAATCGCGCAGGTGCTCAGCCTGCCACATGGCCAGGCGGCTTTCTCGGGAAGCAATGACTAAACGCGCTGGGGCGAGGGGGAAAGGGGCAGAATTCGGGTGTTGGGACATAACATTTAAAATAGAGATGACTGACACCAATATACTGCCTTTATGAGCTCCTCTAAAAATTCCCTGGCCAACAAGGCCCAAGCGTGGTCGGCGCGCTTTGCCGAACCGGTCGATGAACTGGTCCAGCGCTATACCGCCTCCATTGGGTTCGACCACCGCTTTGCCCTAGTCGATATCGAGGGCTCTTTGGCCCACGCCGAAATGCTCGCGAAGCAAAAAATCATTAGCGCTGCGGATTTAGCGGATATTCAAAAAGGAATGGCCCAAATCAAAGGGGAAATCGATGCCGGGCAGTTTGAATGGCAGTTGGCACTAGAGGATGTTCACCTCAATATCGAAGCACGCCTGACCGCCTTGATTGGCGATGCAGGTAAGCGCCTGCATACCGGCCGCTCACGCAATGACCAAGTAGCGACCGACTTGCGTTTATGGCTACGCAGCAACATCGATGAGATTCAAGGCTCCTTAACGGCATTACGCTCTGCCTTACTGAATCTGGCAGAGACGCATGCAGCAACGATCATGCCCGGCCACACCCATTTGCAAGTGGCTCAGCCAATCACCTTTGGCCATCACCTCATGGCTTATTTTGAGATGTTTAGTCGCGATGCCAGCCGTCTAGCCGATTGCCGTAAGCGCATGAATCGCCTGCCGCTGGGCGCTGCTGCCTTAGCTGGAACCAGCTACCCGATTGACCGCGAGTGGGTGGCGAAAAAACTGGGCTTTGATGGCATTTGCATCAACTCCCTGGATGCAGTGTCGGATCGGGATTTTGCGATTGAGTTTTGCGCCTTTTCGGCGACGCTGATGATGCACGTCTCGCGCCTATCGGAAGAGCTCATCTTATGGCTCAGCCCACGTTTTGGTTTTATTGATTTACCCGATCGGTTCTGTACGGGCAGCTCAATCATGCCGCAAAAGAAAAACCCCGATGTACCCGAACTGGCTCGCGGTAAAACGGGTCGCGTGTATGGCGATTTGATTGCCTTGCTGACCCTCATGAAAAGCCAGCCCCTGGCTTACAACAAAGACAATCAAGAAGACAAAGAACCGTTATTCGATGCGGTGGATACCGTGCAAGATACCTTGCGTATTTTTGCCGACATGATTCCGCACATCGTGGTTCAAAAGGCAGTGATGCAAGCAGCGGCAGAAGAAGGCTTTGCTACGGCCACCGATTTAGCCGACTATTTGGTCAAGAAGGGCTTAGCGTTTCGGGATGCGCATGAGGCAGTAGCCCATGCCGTCAAAGCCTGCGTTGGCCGCAAATGCACTCTAACCGACCTGAGCCTATCGGAGCTTCGCCTTGCCTGCGGTCTAGATACTAGGCCCGATCTGATCAGCGAGGATGTATTCCCCCTGCTTACTGTGACTGGATCGGTACAGTCACGCCAGCATCCCGGCGGCACAGCACCAGAGCAAGTCTTGGCGGCCGTTCAGCGGGGCCGCGCCGAACTCAAACTCTAGTTACTTTTTTTCAGGAGCGGTGATGGCTTTATGGCGGCGCATCTCCTCTAGCATCGACAGCCTCAATGCTTGGTTTGGGAAGGCTGCGAGCATTTGCATATTGCTTTCGTGTGTGATTTCAGCGGGCAATGCGATCATGCGTTACGGCCTTGACCTCAGCGATAACTGGCCACTAGAACTCCAATGGTATTTATTTGCTGCAGCCGTAATGCTCGGAGCCTCCTACACCTTAAAACGCAATGAGCATGTCAGAGTGGACTTGATTTACGCTCGCCTCTCGGAGCGCGGTCGCATCTGGGTGGATCTATTTGGTCTGAGCTTCTTTTTAATGCCGGCCTGCATCTTATTTACTTGGCTGTCCTGGACCTCTCTGTTCTACCCTTCATTCCTATCCCTTGAGCATTCGATTAATTCGGGCGGGCTCTTGCGCTACCCGATTAAGTTTGTCGTGCCGATGGGGTTTTTCATGCTGTGCTTGCAAGGTCTCTCCGAAATCATCAAGCGCATTGCTTTACTGCAAGGCAATGTACTGGATGCTCCTGCCGTTACCGCTTACGAGAAGCCCAAACAATGATTCCATTGGAGTGGATGCCACCCCTGATGTTTGCTGGCCTCATTGTGTTTATGTTGGTTGGTTTTCCAGTGTCGTTTTCGTTGATGGCCGCCGGCCTTTTCTTTGGCGCCATTGCGATCAGCCAAGGTTTTTTTGATCTCGTCTTTTTACAAGCGATACCGCAGCGTATTTTTGGTGGCGTTTTAGCAAACGACTTATTGCTAGCTATCCCTTTCTTCACCTTTATGGGGGCCATTCTGGAGCGCTGCGGCCTTGCAGAAGAAATGCTCGAATCCATGAGTCAACTGTTTGGTCGGATACGCGGCGGGCTAGGATATTCCGTGATTATTGTGGGCTTTGTACTGGGCGCCATCACCGGAACTGTGGCCGCTCAAGTCATTGCGATGGCCATGATTTCCTTGCCAATCATGATCCGCTACGGCTACAACATGCGCTACGCCACTGGCGTATTGGCGGCTTCTGGCACGATTACCCAATTGGTACCACCCTCCCTCGTATTAATTGTGCTCGCCGATCAACTGAAAACGCAAACGGGCAGTGCGGATGTTGGGAGCATGTATCTTGGGGCATGGGGGCCGTCATTGATTCAGATTGGCCTTTTTGCGCTGTATACCTTTGTACTTACCCGCCTAAAACCAGATTGGCTACCAGCAGCGCCTCTCGGTGATGTGCAAACCAATGGCTGGGTACTGTGGAAAAAATGCCTACTTGGCATTATTCCATCTGCGGTTTTAATCTTTCTGGTCTTAGGCACTATTTTGCTCGGCATTGCTACTCCCACGGAGTCCGGTGCAATGGGGGCAATGGGGGCTCTGCTCTTGGCTTGGCTGCGGCGCGCCAAAATTGCCAATCTCAAAAAACAAATTACCGAGTCCTATCAAAACACCATGCGCCTGACATCGATGGTGATCTTTATCTTGATCGGCTCCACCTGCTTCTCAGTGGTATTTCAAGGGGTGGATGGCGGCGTGTGGGTAGAGCACCTCTTTGCCAATATTCCCGGCGGCTGGATTGGGTTCTTGATAGTGGTGAATATCTTGGTCTTTTTCTTGGCCTTCTTTTTAGACTTCTTTGAGATTGCCTTCATCATCGTCCCCTTACTCGCGCCCGTCGCTGAAAAAATGCTCGCGCCGGTTTTGCTCGAGGCCATGGGCGGTAATTTACAGGCTGCGGGTAATGCAGCCCTGGTGTGGTTTGGCGTCATGCTCTGCGTCAATATGCAGACATCCTTTATGCATCCACCGTTTGGCTTTGCCCTGTTTTATCTTCGTGGGGTCGCCCCGAAAGAGGTCAAGAGCAGTGATATCTACTGGGGCGCTCTACCGTGGGTTGGCTTGCAACTCATCATGGTTGGTTTGGTCATTGCCTTTCCGGCACTGGTTACTACGTTCTTGGACAAACCTCCGCCCGTCGCAATCAATTCGGAGTTTGACTTTACAAAAGGGCAAGGTAATGAGGGAGATAAAGCCTCACCCAAAGCAGATGAGGACGCGCCAGTCCGCTTTGAGCTTGAAAAACCCAGCCGATAATCTTATTTTTCTAAACGCACGCAATCGACGTAGTATTCGCTGCGTCCATCCACTTCGGTTTTGACCAGACCATGGATGTCGGTCTCAAAGCCAGGAAACTGAGCATTAAAGTCGCGAGCGAAGTAAAGATAGTCCACGATGCGTTTATTGAAACGCTCACCCGGAATCAGCAAGGGAATGCCGGGTGGATATGGCGTAACCAACATCGCGGTAACGCGCCCTTCGAGTTGATCCAATGGCACGCGATCGACTTTTTTGTGCGCCATTTGTGCCCATGCATCCGAGGGCATCATCGCCGGCACCATGTCGGAGGTATACATCTCCGTTGTCATGCGCGCAACATCGCGACCTTTATAGAAGGCATGAATTTGCTGGCAAATGTCATTCAAGCCAACCCGCTCATAGCGCGGGTGCTTGGCCACAAACTCCGGCAACACTTTCCAGAGCGGTGCGTTTTTATCAAAGTGATCTTTAAATTGCTGTAGCTCGGTTACTAAGGTGTTCCAGCGGCCCTTGGTAATGCCAATGGTGAACATGATGAAGAAAGAATACAGTCCGCATTTTTCAACAATAATGCCGTGCTCGGCTAGATACTTGGTAACAATGCTCGCGGGAATGCCAGTTGCGCCAAAGTTACCTTCAATGTCCAGGCCAGGGGTAACAATAGTCGCCTTGATGGGGTCCAGCATATTGAAGTCGTCAGCCAACTTACCAAAGTCATGCCAGCTGGCATTGGGCTTTAAAACCCAGTCACTGCGCTCACCAATACCGTCTTCGGCCAAATGATCGGGGCCCCACACCTTAAACCACCAGTCGGCACCAAACTGCTCATCGACTTCGCGCATGGCTCTGCGGAAATCCATCGCCTCCGCAATCGACTCCTCCACTAAAGTAGTTCCACCTGGCGCCTCCATCATCGCCGCCGATACATCGCACGACGCAATGATGGCGTACTGGGGGCTGGTGGAGGTGTGCATCAAATACGCTTCATTAAAGCAATCGCGATCCAATTTATGCTCGTCTGCATCTTGTACCAAGACCTGCGATGCTTGCGATAGGCCAGCCAGAAGCTTATGAGTCGACTGGGTAGCGAACATCAAGCTTTTCTTAGTGCGCTTGCGGTCAGCGCCAATCGCATGCATGTCTTTATAAAATGGATGGAAGGCCGCATGCGGCAACCATGCCTCATCGAAGTGCAAGGAATCCACCTTGCCGTCGAGCATTTCTTTAATCATTTCGACGTTGTAGATAATGCCGTCGTAGGTACTTTGCGTGAGGGTCATCACGCGGGGTATGGCATTTTTATCTTGAATGAAGGGGTTGGCGTCGATTTTCTTTTTGATATTCGCCCATTCGAATTCTTCTTTCGGAATGGGACCAATGATGCCCAGGTGATTACGGGTTGGCATCAGGAAAATCGGAATTGCGCCCATCATCGTAATGGAATGAATCACCGATTTATGGCAATTGCGATCAACGATCACAATGTCGCCTGGGGCAACCGTCGAGTGCCAAACAATCTTATTGGAAGTAGATGTGCCATTCGTGACGAAAAACAAGTGATCGGCATTGAAAATCCGCGCGGCATTGCGTTCACTCGCCAGCACTGGGCCGGTATGGTCGAGTAACTGACCTAATTCTTCAACGGCATTGCATACGTCGGCACGCAGCATATTCTCACCAAAGAATTGATGGAACATTCTGCCCACTGGGCTTTTGAGGAAAGCAACCCCGCCCGAGTGGCCTGGGCAATGCCAAGAATACGAGCCTTCAGAAGCGTAATGCGTCAGGGCACGAAAGAAGGGGGGCGCCAATGAGTCGAGGTAGACCTTCGCTTCACGAATAATGTGGCGTGCTACAAACTCCGGCGTGTCTTCATTCATATGAATGAAGCCGTGCAACTCGCGCAAAATATCATTAGGCATATGACGCGATGTACGGGTCTCGCCGTACAAGAAAATCGGAATGTCTTCATTGCGCTTACGCACTTCAGCAACAAACGCGCGCAGGTTATTCAAGGCGGGCAAATCATTGTCTTCGGTATCGCTGATGAACTCCTCATCGTCAATCGATAAAACAAAACAGGAGGCCCGCGAGGCTTGCTGTGCAAATGACGTTAAGTCTCCATAGCTGGTTAGGCCAATCACTTCAATGCCCTCACCTTCGATTGCTAAAGCGAGGTCACGGATGCCCGAGCCCGAAATATTTTCAGAGCGAAAATCCTCATCAATAATGATGATTGGGAAACGAAATTTCATGTGTGCCTTTAGAAAATTGCCTAATGCAATTAGGCCTTGGGTAGCGTAACGCCCTGCTGCCCTTGGTACTTGCCGCCGCGGTCCTTATACGAGGTGCCGCAAACTTCATCGCTTTCAAAAAAGAGGACTTGAGCACAGCCTTCGCCTGCATAGATTTTTGCTGGCAACGGAGTAGTGTTTGAAAACTCGAGGGTGACATAGCCTTCCCACTCAGGCTCAAATGGCGTGACGTTGACAATAATGCCGCAGCGCGCATACGTGCTCTTACCAACGCAGATCGTCAGCACACTGCGTGGGATTTTGAAGTATTCGACTGTCCGTGCCAGAGCAAACGAGTTGGGCGGAATAATGCACACATCCCCCTGAAAATCCACAAAGGATTTTTCATCGAAATGCTTCGGGTCCACAATCGTGCTGTTGATGTTGGTGAAGATCTTAAATTCGTTCGCACAGCGAATGTCGTAACCGTAGCTCGATGTACCGTAGCTCACGATTTTTTGTCCAGTAGCGTCTTGGCGGATTTGGCCAGGCTCAAACGGGCTGATCATGCCCTCTTGAGCCATACGGCGTATCCAGTGGTCGGATTTAATAGTCATGGCGGAATTGTAAAACCAACCCGGCCCCGAAGACCATCTATTTACTGCTGGGGCGAACTAAAAACAACCCGCTCAGGGGCGTTATAAATCTCAAAATGGGTTCCCGAGCAGCGCGACAGAAGTGTCAGGTGGGTCTTTTGGGCGAGCTCAAGACCCATCTGGGTTACGCCCGAACGCGTTAGCAAAAAGGGGATGCCCATCTGCGCGCCCTTAATGACCATCTCCGAGGTTAAGCGCCCGGTCGTAAAAAAGACTAAATCCCGACCTGCCTTGTCGGCCAGCCACATCAGCCCAGAAATCGAGTCCACGGCATTGTGGCGGCCCACGTCCTCAATAAAGTGGAGTAATTCAACCCGATCCTCGCCCTTGCGCTCAAATACGGCGCAGGCGTGAACTGAACCTGATTTTTTATAAATGGTGTCGTGTTGGCGAATTTGGTCGATGAGGTCCACAATCGCCGCCTGATTCAGGGCGGGGCCATCCGGTAAACGGATTTGCTCCATTTCCTCAATTAAGCCGCCAAACATCGTGCCCTGTCCGCAACCGGTAGTCACAATGCGCTTACTGGTCATTTGATCGATGTCGACGGTGCTCCGCCGGGTCTTAACTGCCGCTGAATCGGTTTCCCAGTCAACCTGGATGCTTTCAATGTCATCGGGTGATTCCACCAGACGCTGGTTACGCAGATAACCCAGCACCAGCGCCTCAGGGGCGCTACCCAGAGTCATGAGGGTGACAAGCTCACGCTTATCCAAATAAATCGTCAGCGAGCGCTCTCCGGGGACGTGAACCGTTTTATGGCGGCCAGCCTCATCGATGATCTGGACCTCATGGATGAGGGGTACAGAAGCATTGGACATCGCAATTCGGGGATTTACTGCCATACACGCCTTCCTTGATTCATTCTGACTATTTTAAATGCGAGCCTTACTTTAACCGCAGTCTAAAATCCATGCTCTACCAGCATAATTCTCCTGAGAAGCCCAATTTTGCCTTTTTACCAAAACCGTACCCCGCCAACAGCATGAGTAGCTCACCACGCCGCCTTTTAGTTACCTCTGCCCTGCCCTATGCCAATGGGCAGATCCACATTGGTCATTTGGTGGAATACATTCAAACCGATATTTGGGTTCGCTATCAACGGATGCAGGGTCACGAAGTGCATTACATGGGGGCAGACGATACCCATGGCACCCCCATCATGCTGCGCGCAGAGAAAGAGGGGCTGACCCCCAAAGAGCTAATTGCAAAAGTCTGGCAGGAGCATAAGCGCGACTTTGATGCCTTTCTGATTTCCTTTGATCACTACTACACCACCGATAGCCCAGAAAATGAAAAGCTAGCCGGGGATATTTACCGCAAGCTGCGCGATGCTGGTCTGATTGAAAAGCGCGCCATCGAGCAGGCTTATGATCCCATTAAAGAAATGTTCCTCCCGGATCGCTTTATTAAAGGTAAGTGCCCTAAATGCAAAGCGCCGGATCAGTATGGTGACTCCTGTGAAAAATGCGGCGCCACCTACGCGCCTACCGATTTAATTGATCCCTTCTCGGTCGTCAGTGGCGCCACACCGACTCGTAAAGTTTCGGATCACTATTTCTTCAAGTTATCGGATCCCCGCTGCGAAACCTTTTTACGCGACTGGACTCAGGTTCGCACACCGCTGCAACCTGAAGCCCGCAACAAAATGAAAGAGTGGGTTGGGCAACCCGGCGAGAGTAAATTGGGCGATTGGGATATTTCGCGCGACGCCCCCTACTTTGGCTTTGAAATCCCCGACGCCCCTGGCAAGTATTTTTATGTCTGGCTTGATGCGCCGATTGGCTACTACGCCAGCTTCTTAAAGTACTGCACCGATCAAGGTCTGGATTTTAATGAGTGGGTAAAGCCAGACAGCACGACCGAGCAGTACCACTTCATCGGCAAAGATATTTTGTATTTCCATACTTTGTTTTGGCCTGCTACCTTGCATTTCGCTGGCTACCGCACCCCTACTAATGTATTCGCACACGGCTTTCTGACGGTCGATGGCGAAAAGATGAGTAAGTCACGTGGCACCCTGATCTCAGCCAACAGCGTGATTGAGTCGGGCTTTAACCCTGAATGGTTCCGCTACTATTTTGCAACCAAGTTAAACGACAGTATGGAGGACCTTGACCTCAATCTGAGCGACTTCGTTGCGCGGGTCAACAGCGACTTGATTGGTAAGTACATCAATATTGCAAGTCGCAGCGCCGGCTTTTTGGTCAAGCGCTTTGGCGGCGTGGTTACGGACGACGCTATGCAACATCCCTTGCTGATGTCGATTCGCGCAGCTAATACAAAAATTGCTCAATTGTATGAAGGGCGTGAGTTTGCAAAAGCCGTTCGTACCATTATGGAATTGGCAGATCAAGTCAATGCCTTTGTCGATGAAAATAAGCCATGGGACATCGCTAAAGATCCTGAGCGTACAGCCGATCTTCAGGCGATATGCAGCGTGACATTAGAAGCATTCCGGTGCTTAAGCCTGTACCTCAAACCAGTACTGCCGCAGGTTGTTGCCGGCGTTGAACGCTTTTTATGTGTAGCGCCGATGGCTTGGAGCGACATCAATACGCCCCTCTCGAGTCAGCAACCCATCCAGCCCTATACCCATCTCATGAGCCGCGTTGAGCCGACTCAAATTGACGCCCTTTTGGCAGCCAATAGCTAAAAACGGGATGCCGACACAAATCTGACTTAGGCCGTACAAAATCGTTAATAATGAGGGTTGCCCAGTTCCGCGGCATTTTATAAGTTATTGAATTTATTGAGAATTAAGTATCGATATGCGCAAATACCAGTCTGACGTCACCGTATTTCTTGAAAAACTCAAAGCAGCTAAACCCACCTTGGAGCAAGACCAGCAAGCTGGACGCGCCCTCCTTTGGGATAAAGAGCCAATCAGCCTTGATGAGCAGCGCCGCTTAAATGCTGCCAAAGTCAAACAACGGGCCTACGTTTATTCCAATGAATGACCCGTTGGCTCAGCCTGTCGCTAGCTTGCTCGACAGCACACCTTCCGTTACCGATGGCATGTCAGAGGCTTTTGCCAAACTGTATGGCGAGCCTCTTTTTAAGCTCCCGACCGATCTGTACATTCCGCCAGATGCGCTCGAGGTTTTTCTCGAGGCCTTCGAAGGCCCGCTTGATTTACTGCTCTACCTGATTCGTAAACAGAACTTCAATGTGCTGGATATTCCGATGGCACAGGTGACGTCCCAGTACTTGACCTACATTGATCAAATTCGCCACACCAATTTGGAGCTGGCTGCAGAGTATCTGCTGATGGCAGCCATGCTGATTGAAATTAAATCGCGCATGCTTCTGCCAATGAAAAAGGCCGACAGCGAAGAAGAGGTCGATGATCCGCGTGCCGAGTTGGTACGTCGACTGCTTGAATACGAGCGTATGAAATTAGCGGCGCAAGAGTTAGATCAGATTCCGCAGCAAGGGCGTGACTTCCAAATTGCGCATGGCTATGTTGATACAACGGTCGCTGTCACTTGGCCCGAAGTTAATTTAGAAGACTTGCAAATGGCATGGCGCGATGTACTGCACCGAGCAAAGTTAAATCAGCACCACACTATCACCCGTGAAACCCTATCGGTACGCGATTTTATGACGCGCATTTTGCGTCGTCTGCAAAGTACGCGCTTTGTCGAGTTCAGTGAATTATTTGAAGATGCGATTGCCTCGGGCAATGGCGTACCCGTGGTGATTGTGAATTTCATTGCCATGCTCGAACTTTCGCGAGAGGCCTTGGTCGAAATTACTCAAGCAGAGCCCTATGCACCCATTTACGTGCGCTTGGCCTATACCCCCAGCGCATGAAAATAATTAGTGATATCAATGAGTTACGTGATCATTTGCGGGGTCAAAATCGTGCCTCGTTTGTTCCTACTATGGGCAATCTGCACGAAGGCCATTTATCTTTAATGCGCTTAGCGCGCCAACACGGCGATCCCGTAGTAGCAAGTATTTTTGTCAACCGCCTGCAATTTGGTCCCAATGAAGACTTTGATAGCTACCCCCGGACCATGCAGGCTGACATCGACAAACTTGAAAAAGAAGGGGTCTATATTTTATTTGCCCCCACTGAAAAAGACCTCTACCCCCAACCCCAAGAATACCGCGTAGATCCACCCCAGCAACTCGGCGATATTCTCGAAGGTGAGTTCAGGCCTGGCTTTTTTAAAGGTGTCTGCACGGTTGTTTTAAAACTCTTTTCCTGTGTTCAGCCCCGGGTTGCGGTCTTTGGGAAAAAAGATTATCAGCAGTTGATGATTGTTCGGCAGATGGCTAGTCAATTTGCTTTGCCGGTTGATATTGTTCCAGCTGAAACCATTCGTGCTGAAGATGGATTAGCCCTGTCCTCGCGCAACATCTATCTTTCGGAAAGTGAGCGCGCGGAAGCGCCAGCACTGCAACGCCAGTTAAGCGCGATGCGCGAGCAGGTGCTTGGCTTAAAAGAAAAGACGGTAAGTGCGCTCATGGATATCGAGGCGAGTGCCTTGACGCAAATGCAGGCTCGGGGCTGGAAGCCCGACTACATGGCCATTCGCCAGCAGCGCGATCTAGCCAAACCAACCCAAGCCGATTTAGACGCAGGTCAGCCACTGGTGATTGTGACCGCCGCCAAGCTGGGCAAAACCCGTCTGATTGATAACCTCGAAATCTAAGCCCAATACTCCGGGCCCATTCAACTTTTTCTAGGCATCAAAAAATTGATCTACTGCTAAGCCAAGGCTTTTAGCCAGCTCAGTACCACTCACCTTGCCAGCAGGTCCTTTGGCTTTTAACACCTCGATCTGTCCGCCGTGGCAGGTCACAAAAAAGGAGTCTGAACCGATCGCCGTGATCTGACCTGGCTTGCCTTTGACGGCGCCATAGGTTGCAGCAATGTGTTTTTTGACGTCATAAATCTGAACCTTCTGTCCGCCCACCATGGTCCAAGCGCCAGGCGCTGGATTGCAGGCCCGAATCAGATTATGGATCTGCGTAATGTGGCTTGTCCAATGGATGCGTGCAGCCGCTTGATCGAACCAGCCTTCGTAATTGGCTAGCGTCTCATCTTGCACTATCTCTTGGTGCTTGCCTGCAGCAACCAGATCAGCTGCCTCTAATAGCGCCAGCACCCCAAGCGGAAACAGGTGATCAAAGTAAACCGATCCCAGGGTATCGTTTGCGCCAATGGCTACCTCTTTTTGCAAAATCACTTCGCCTTCATCCAGACCATCCGATGGTCGGAAAATGGTTAGGCCTGTCTTGGTCTCGCCCAAAGCAATAGCCCAGTTAATCGCACTGGGGCCACGGTACTTTGGTAGCAATGAGGGATGGTATTGGATCGTGCCGAGGCGCGGTATCTTGGCGAGCTCTTGGGGTACAAATTGCAGGACATAGGCCATCACGCAAATGTCTGCGCCGCTATTGCGCATTGCATCCGCTGCTTCGGGGCTCTTGAGCGAGGCAAATTGCAAAGGTACGAGGCCCTTTGCTAGGGTTGCCTCTTTCAGAATCTCGGGCTTCGTGGCCTTGGGATTGTCGGGCGGACAAAACACCGCAACCACCTCGTCGCCACGCTCTAAAAAGGCCTCTAAAGCAGCCTTGCCAAAATCCTGACTGCCGATTAGAGCAACTTTCATTTAGATCACTTTCCGGTGGCGTAAATCGATCAGATCATCGATATTAAATCCCAGCTCTTGCAGGATCTCATCGGTATGCTCGCCAAGCAATGGCGAGCGTGTGACGTCAGTTTCGCTATCGGATAACTTGATGGGGTTACCCACGGTTAAGTATTTTCCTCGAATCGGGTGATCGACTTCAACAATCGTGCCCGTAGCGCGCAATGCTGGCTCTTCCGCGATTTCTTTCATCGACAGAATCGGGCCGCATGGCACGTCGTATTTATTCAATATGTCCATCACCTCAAACTTGGTTTTGGTCATGGTCCATTTTTCGATCTCACCAAAGATTTGCATGAGTCTCGGTAAGCGTGCCATGGGTGATGAAAAGTCATGATCGGTAATCCACTCTTCTTTACCAATCACCTTGCAAATGGCTTCCCATACTGCTGCCTGAACCACAACATAAATGTAGGAGTTGGGATCGCTTTCCCAGCCTTTGCATTTCAAAATCCAACCCGGTTGTCCACCACCAGAGGCGTTTCCGGCGCGGGGTACTGCCTCACCGAAATGCCCGTTAGGGAACTGCGGATACTCTTGCATGGTGCCGTTACGATCAAGGCGCTGTTGGTCACGCAACTTCACGCGGCACAAGTTCAATACCGCGTCTTGCATCGCTGCTTGCACTCGCTGACCACGACCCGAGTGGGTACGTTGATATAAAGCAGTGACGATACCCAAGGCCAAGTGCAAACCCGTTCCACTATCACCAATCTGCGCGCCCGTTACCATCGGCGGGCCGTCATCAAAACCAGTGGTCGATGCGGAGCCGCCTGCGCACTGCGCGACGTTTTCATATACCTTGCAATCCTCATAGGGTCCTGGGCCAAAGCCCTTGATCGATGCCATGATCATGCGTGGATTGAGATGCTGAATGTGCTCCCAGGTAAAACCCATGCGATCTAAAGCGCCCGGTGCAAAGTTTTCAACCAAGACATCGCACTCTTTAATCAAGCGCTCGAGAATATCCTTGCCCTCAGGGGTCTTGGTATTGACTGTAATCGAGCGTTTATTGTGATTGAGCATGGTGAAATACAAGCTATCCGCATCGGGTATATCGCGTAATTGACCGCGGGTAGCATCGCCCTCACCCGAGCGCTCTACCTTAATTACATCCGCACCAAACCAAGCCAATAATTGGGTACAAGTTGGCCCCGATTGAACGTGCGTGAAATCGAGGATTTTCACCCCCTCAAGTGCTTTTGCCATGACAGTAGTCCTAATAAGAATTGAAATTTTGAATTATCCAAATTCTACCAGTCGGCGCAGGCTGATTTACCGCACTTTAGGCGGCTAGGCTAGGCTGATTACCCTTTTTTCGCGCTATTTTGATGCCTTTGGATCGCCGGCATTCTCAAGCTCTGATAGTCGATTTCGTAATGCGCGATCCGTTTGAAAGCGCTCGGTTTCATCCCGAATCGTAGCCGCCACCCCAGTAGCGCGATGCGCCTCATCAAAAAGCATCGTTACGGTAAAGGCAATTGAGAGGGTTCTACCGTCTTGGTGGAGTGCTGGTACTTTTAAAAGCTGGGAACCATAACGGGTCGTACCCGTTTCCATGGATTTCTCATACCCCTCCCAATGGCGGTGGCGAAATCGATCTGGCGTAATGAGATCTAAACGTTTGCCCAAGGCCTCAGCTTCGGTATATCCAAAAATACGTTCAGCTGCTTTATTCCAAAGCACAATATCACCCTGCGCATTGGAGATAACAACCGCATCGCCCATACCACGAACGAACTGCTCATAGTCGATCTGATCGCTCATCCCATTGCCCTTAATAAAAAAGGCGCTCACTCGGAGCGCCTTAAAGGATCAAACTAATTTATTGTTATTAAACTGCTTTTGCTGCATGCAACTTGGCAATATCGTCTTTTCCGTAGCCAAGGTCAGCCAATACTTCATCGGTGTGCTCACCCAATACTGGGGATGGCTTCACTTCAATCTTCAGATCAGAGAACTTGATTGGGCTACCAATCGTCAGGTACTTACCGCGTACCTTGTGATCAACCTCGACGATCGAACCGCTCGCACGTAAATCAGGTGATGCAGCGAGTTCTTTCATGGACAGTACAGGGGCGCATGGAATATCGAACTTACGCAAGATATCCACTGCTTCGTACTTGGTCTTGTCTTTGAGCCAATCTTCAATGGTTGCGAAGATGTCAAAAATCTTGTCTTGACGTGCTTCTGCAGTCATGTAAGCCGGATCCGTTGCCCACTCTGGACGACCTAAAGCTTCTGTAATTGGCTTCCAAGCGTGGCCTTGGATCGTGAAATAAATGTACGCGTTTGGATCGGTTTCCCAGCCCTTACACTTTAAAACCCAGCCTGGCTGACCACCGCCGCCGGCATTACCGCCGCGGGGTACAACGTCCGAGAAAGTACCATGGGGATACTGTGGGTACTCTTCCAAGTAACCAACGCGATCCAGGCGCTGTTGGTCACGCAACTTCACACGGCACAGATTCAATACGGCGTCTTGCATCGAGCAAGCCACCTTCTGACCACGGCCAGTTTTCTCACGGTGCATCAGCGCGGTCAAAATACCAATCGCCAAATGCATACCAGTATTGCTATCGCCCAAAGCAGCAGCAGATACGGTAGGAGGACCATCCCAGAAACCAGTGGTGGAGGCTGCGCCGCCAGCACACTGGGCTACGTTCTCATACACTTTTAAATCTTCATAGGAGTGGCCATCACTGAAACCTTTTACCGACGCCATAATCATGCGTGGGTTCAGTTCCATAATGCGTTCCCATGAGAAACCCATACGATCCAATGCGCCTGGGCCAAAGTTCTCAACCATGACATCGGATACTTTGATTAGCTTCTCCAGCACTTCTTTGCCTTCTGCTGTCTTGGTATCCAAAGTCAACGAGCGCTTATTGCCGTTGAGCATCGTGAAATACAAGGCATCGGCATCCGGAATATCGCGTAATTGGCTACGGGTTACGTCGCCAGATCCAGGACGCTCTACTTTGATTACGTCCGCGCCATACCATGCCAACAACTGAGTACATGCAGGACCTGCTTGTACGTGTGTGAAATCGATGATGCGGATTCCGTCTAATGGCTTGCTCATATTAAATCTCCTTAGGGTTACGTATGACTTAACTCGTCAATTACTTCTTTGTGGCAGTACTTGCTGGGTTGAGATTCGTCAGGCGACCACTTTCGGTACCTGCCGCTTCATCAATGACAGCATTGATTAGTGCTGGCTTGCCTGCGGCTATTGCCTCAGTCAAGGCCTTCTCTAATTCCTGTGGGGTGGTGACGTTGTAACCGATCCCACCAAACGCTTCCATCATCTTGTCATAGCGTGCGTTTTTCACGAATACGGTTGGGGCAACATCAGCGCCGCCGGTTGGGTTTACATCGGTACCGCGGTAAACACCATTGTTATTAAAAATCACGGTGGTGATTGGCAAGTTGTAACGGCAAATGGTCTCGAGCTCCAT
>DAIPIK010000003.1:0-29128 GCA_036770845.1 Polynucleobacter sp.
TGCGGATTAAATCCATGGTGTTTTATCTAAATTAGCAAAAACACCTTGTCGCAGCACACAGGATGATGCACTGCAATAAGTTGTCTTGCCTCAATTGTACTGGTTGAGGCTAAAACCCACTGCTTTTGCCCTTCCTAGGGGTATTTGTGCCTATTAAGGGGCTTTAGGCCTTAGCGGGACAATCAGGGTGCTGTCTGCTCGGCGCACAAACAGGGCAACAGCCCGATTTGCATCCAAGCCTTTGGTAAGCCCCTCAAATTGCTTTACGCTCGTCACATCACTATCGCCAACCCGCACAATCACATCGCCAACGCGAATTCCGGACCGGGCAGCAGCCCCTTCGCCTAGGCTTGAAATCTCAACCCCAGACTTGATGTTGAGCTCCCGTTTTTTGGCATCAGACAATTCGGTCACGCCAAGTCCAAAGGGGTTGTTGCTGGTTGCTGGTGCTGCTGGAGTATCTGGCTTCTTTGCCGCAGCGGTTTTTGTGCTGGCTTCCGCATCAGCCACCACCACAGAAAGGTCGCGCGCCGAGCCCTTACGCCAAACCTGAACCGTTGCCTTCATCCCTGGCTTCGTTTCGCCAACGATGCGCGGGAGATCGCTTGATTTACTAATGTCGCGCCCATTGAATGCCAAAATCACATCACCAGCCTCTATCCCGCCGCTTGCTGCTGGACCATTGGGTTCGACATTGCGGACGTATGCGCCCCGGGGCCGACCAAGACCCAAAGTCTCGGCCATTTCTTTACTTAAGTCGCCTAAAGCAACCCCGATTCGGCCACGTACCAACTTACCTGTAGAACGCAATTGGTCGGCAACGCGCATCGCCTCATCAATCGGGATGGCAAAGGAAATACCCATATAGCCGCCCGAGCGACTAAAGATTTGAGAATTAATACCGATGACCTGACCAGCAGTATTAATTAAAGGGCCGCCCGAGTTACCGGGATTCACAGCCACATCGGTTTGGATGAAAGGCAAGTAGTCGCCAGTGTCGCGGCTTTTAGCCGACACAATTCCAGCCGTAACGGTGTTCTCTAAACCAAAAGGAGAGCCAATCGCCAAGACCCACTCACCGACCCGTAGCTTGGATGAATCGCCCAATGGCAGTTTAGGCAAGCCGGTGGCCTCAATCTTGAGAACGGCAATGTCGGTTCGCTTGTCTGCGCCAAGCAACTTAGCCGTAAATTCCTTCTTATCCGTTAAGGTGACGTAAATCTTATCGGCACCTTCGACTACGTGGGCATTGGTCAAAATCAAACCATTGGAATCAATAATAAAACCCGAGCCAACACCGCGCTCTGCTTCGCGAGGTTGTCCTGGCTGAGATGGTCCCGATTTAGGGGCGCCCGGGGGCGGTACGCCAAAGAAGCGGCGAAAAAACTCTGCCTGCTCTTCCGGAATACCAGGGGGAAGTCCGCCTTGCGCTTGTTGTGCAGCAGCCCGCTGTTCTGTTGTCCGAATATTCACTACAGCCGGGCTGGCTTTTTCGACCAAATCGGCGAAATCCGGCGCCAACACCCTTGCCGACTGCGCCACAGAAGCGGGCACGAATGCAGTTAGGCCGAGACTAAGGGCAGTCAATACCGCTAAAAAGGTCTTTTTCATATTGTGTGCAGCCCCTGCGGGCCTAAAAAGGGATAGATGACTAGATATTAGGTCAACTTACCGAAAATCAAGGTACCGTTAGTACCCCCAAAGCCAAAGTTGTTTTTGATGGCATGGTCAATTTTGACATCGCGCGCGGTATTTGCGCAGTAATCCAAGTCGCACTCCGGATCTTGGTTAAAGATATTAATCGTCGGCGGTGATTTCTGGTGGTGCAGGGCCAAAATGGTAAAGACGGATTCAAGGCCGCCAGCGCCACCTAATAAATGACCTGTCATGGACTTGGTTGAATTGACCACTATTTTTTTGGCGTGATCACCCAAAGCCGCTTTAATTGCCTCAGTCTCATTCTTATCACCGAGCGGCGTTGAGGTGCCATGCGCATTCACGTACTGGATTTGATCTCCATTGAGGCCCGCATCACGCATCGCATTTTGCATGCAGCGCTTGGGGCCATCCATATTCGGGGCGGTCATGTGATACGCGTCCCCGCTCATGCCAAAGCCGAGCAATTCGCAGTAAATGGTGGCGCCACGGGCGCGGGCATGCTCATACTCTTCCAGCACCACAACGCCAGCGCCTTCACCTAATACAAAGCCATCACGGTCTTTATCCCAAGGGCGGGAAGCAGTAGCTGGATCATCATTACGGGTCGATAAAGCCCTGGCTGCTGCAAAGCCACCCACACCCAAGGCAGAAATAGTGGACTCTGCACCGCCAGCCACCATCACATCGGCATCACCATACTGGATTAAGCGCGCAGCCAGGCCAATGCTGTGCAAGCCAGTTGTGCAGGCAGTCACGGCAGCCACATTGGGGCCTTTGAGATTAAACAGAATGCTCAAATGCCCCGAAATCATGTTGATGATGGAGCCAGGAACAAAGAAGGGGGAAATTCGGCGTGGGCCACGGGCAAGCAATTCAGCACCCGTGTCTTCGATCATGGGCAGACCGCCAATGCCGGAACCCACCATGACGCCAATACGCTCGGCATTTTCTTCGGTGATTTCGATACCACTGTCTCGAATCGCCTGCGCGCCAGCAGCAATGCCGTAATGGATAAAGGTATCCATGTGGCGCGCTTCTTTGGCTGAGACGTACTCTTCTACATTGAAGTCTTTCACTTCGCCCGCAAAATGAACGCTCAGCGGGGTGTGATCAAACTTGGTAATGGTGGCAATGCCGCTTTTGCCACTCATGACGCTAGCCCATGCAGTGTCAACTGAATTGCCTACTGGGGAAATAATCCCCAGGCCGGTGACAACCACGCGGCGCTGGTTTCTCATTGCGGACACAGCCTTGGGCCTAGCTCAGAAATTAAGACTGGGCTTTTGATTTAGCAAAATCGATTGCGAGTTGAACGGTCGTAATTTTTTCAGCTTCTTCGTCTGGAATTTCAATCCCAAACTCATCTTCCAAAGCCATAACCAATTCAACTGTGTCAAGTGAATCAGCGCCTAGGTCATTAACAAAGGATGACTCATTCTTGATGTCTCCCTCAGCTACGCCTAATTGTTCAGCGACGATCTTCTTAACGCGTTGTTCGATGTTATCCATTAAGTCCCCCAGGGGTTGTAAAAAAATGATTAAAGGATTTTAGCAGTTTGGCACAAACCATGGCAGAACTGCCTGTTTCCAGATTAGTAAAATTAGGCTAAATACAGGCCACCATTGACGTGGAGGGTATTTCCGGTGATATAGGCAGCCGCGGGGGAGGCTAAAAAAGCGACCGCCTGAGCCACATCTTCGGGGGTGCCCAAGCGGGCCAATGGGATATTGGCCTTGAGCGCATTTTGCTGCTCTTCGCTTAAAGCGCGGGTCATATCGGTATCAATAAAGCCGGGGGCAACGCAATTGACGGTAATGTTGCGACTGCCAATCTCGCGAGCCAAGGCACGGGTCATTCCAGATACTCCAGCCTTTGCGGCTGCATAGTTCGCTTGACCCGGATTACCCATATGCCCAACAATCGAGGTGATATTAATGATGCGACCGGAGCGTGCCTTCATCATGGGACGCAACACGGCCTGCGACAAACGAAACACGGCGCTTAAGTTGGTATCGATCACATCGGTCCATTCGTCGGCTTTCATGCGCATCGCCAACTGGTCGCGAGTAATGCCGGCATTGTTCACCAAAATCTGAATGCCGCCAAAGTCCTTCACAATGGAATCAATAATGTCCTCGCACGCCTTAGGATCAGTCACGTTCAGCGCGACTCCACGGCCGCCATTGGCCTTTAAGCGCGCGTCAATCGCAGCGGCGCCATCCGCAGTGGTTGCGGTCCCAATCACCTTGGCGCCCGCTTGCATCAAGGCATCTGCAATCGCTTGCCCAATGCCCCGGGAGGCGCCAGTCACGAGTGCGATTTGTCCTGTTAAATCCAGATTCATCTTTCTTCCTTGTACTTATTGTTGCTTGACTGCCTCTAAGGCTTCATTCAAGCTCACTGCATCAAAAATCGGTAGGCCAATGACGCCCTCATGAATGCGCTTAGTGAGCCCTGCCAGAACTTTGCCAGGACCGCATTCATATACCTGAGTAACGCCCTGCCCTGCCATGGCATGAATAATTTCTTGCCAGCGCACGGGCTTAGCAGCCTGGCGCACCAGCGATTCTTTAATCTCGGCTGGCGTACTGAGGATGGTGACATCCACATTGTTAATCACCGGAATTTCAGGAGTAACGATTACGAGGTTTTCAAAATATGTTTTGAGTTTTTCTGAAGCCGGTTGCAAGAGCGATGAATGAAATGGTGCCGATACCGGCAAAGGTAAGGCGCGCTTCGCGCCCGCCTCTTTTAGCAACTCACAGGCTTTGGTCACCGCGGAATTAGCACCCGCAATCACCACCTGCCCAGGCGCATTGAAATTCACGGCTTCTACTACCCCACCTGCAGCCTGACTTGCTGCGCGGCAAACCTCAACTACAGTCGCATCATCCAAACCCAAGATCGCTGCCATGCCACCAGTACCAACGGGGACTGCACTTTGCATCGCTTCTGCACGATAGCGCACCAAAGGCACTGCATCTTTGAATGCCAAGGCATTGGATGCCACCAAGGCAGAGTACTCACCTAAGCTATGTCCAGCCATCACTGCAGGCTTGGGTCCGCCGGCGGCCAACCAAGCGCGATAAAAGGCAACCCCAGCCGTGAGCATAACGGGTTGTGTATTGGTAGTGAGCGATAAGGCTTCGGCAGGTCCTTCCGCAATTAACTTCCCAATGTCCTCACCCAGTGCGTCCGATGCCTCTTGAATGGTGGCACGCACCTCAGGGCGATCCGCAATGGTGTTGAGCATTCCTACTGACTGGGAGCCTTGGCCCGGAAAAACAAATGCGAATGTCATATAAAAAATTCCAAAGAATCGCTAATTTAATATTTTAAGACGACCGCGCCCCAGGCAAAGCCGCCGCCTACACCCTCAAGCAAGAGATGCTGACCGCGTTGAATTTGACCTGATCGCACACCCGCATCGAGCGCGAGTGGAATCGATGCGGCCGATGTATTGCCATGCTCTGAAACCGTCACAATCACCTTATCCATTGACATACCCATCTTGCGGGCTGTGCCCTCCATGATCCGAATATTGGCTTGGTGTGGCACGAGCCAATCAATTTGTTCGGACTTTAAGTTCGCCCGATCGAGTACCTCATGGGCAACTTGCTCTAAGACCTTAACCGCTAACTTAAAAACGGCCTGACCGTCCATGGTCATAAAGGGTGATCCCGTAATGCCACCGCTGACTGCTCGGCCAGGAACGCACAGAATATCGCGCTGACTTCCATCGGCATGCAAGGCGCTGGCCAAGATACCTGGCTCACTACTTGCCTCCAAAACCACTGCGCCTGCGCCATCACCAAACAAGACGCAGGTTGTACGATCTTGAAAATCCAAGATGCGGGAAAACACTTCTGCGCCAATCACCAAGACCTTGCGATAGTTACCTGTTCGAATCATGGCATCGGCAACCGCCATGGCATACATAAAGCCGGCGCATACGGCTTGCACATCAAAAGCGGCGCAACCGTGGTGGGCACCCAACTTATCTTGAATCACGCATGCCGTACTCGGAAAGCCGCCCAAATGGTCTGGCGTGGAGGTGGCCAAAATAATGAGGTCAAGATCCGCAGCAGTGCAATTGGCGCTTGCCATTGCAGCTTGAGCTGCTTTCATGCCAAGGTCGCTGGTGAGTTCGCTATCGCTTGCAAAGTGGCGTGCCTCAATACCACTACGCGTTTTAATCCACTCGTCACTGGTCTCTAGGCCAGACTTTGCTAGGCGCACCACGAGATCATCATTGCTTAAGCGCAGCGCCGGTAAATAACTACCGGTGCCGGCAATGCGGGAATAGATTGTCATGCTGGCGCCCTCATTGCAAATGCCTCGGCAATGCGTTCAACCATATTGCCTTTTGCTGCCTCATATGCCCGCTCTAGAGCAAAGCCAAAACTGAAGCTATCCGCAGAGCCATGACTTTTAATCACGCATCCGCGTAGACCAAGCAATACGGCGCCGTTGTAACGCCGGTGGTCGACCCGCTTGCGCACGCGCAGCAGCGGCAGCATAGCGCACATCGCCATGGCTTTGGTTAACCACGAGCGATTGAATTCATGGCGAATCAAACCACTCATCATTTTTGCCAAACCTTCACTGGCCTTCAAAAGCACATTACCGACAAAACCATCGCACACCACAATGTCAGTCGTGCCCTTAAAAATATCGTTACCTTCAACATTGCCATAAAAGTTGAGATTACTGGCACGCAATAACTCACCAGTGAGTTTGACAACCTCATTGCCTTTAATCACTTCTTCGCCAATATTGAGTAAGCCAATCGTCGGGCTTGGCTTTCCCTCTACTACCCGCACCATCACGTCCGCCATCTGCGCAAATTGCATCAAGTGCAAGGGTTCGCAATCGGCGTTAGCACCGAGGTCCAAAACGGTTGTGGCACCACCCAATTCATTGGGCATCCCTGTTGCAATCGCCGGACGATCGATACCATCCAGGGTTTTTAAGACGTATCGCGAAATGGCCATCAAGGCACCCGTATTACCAGAAGAAATAATGGCATCGGCTTTTTGATCTCTGACTTGTTCAATTGCAACCCGCATCGATGAATCTTTTTTGCGGCGCAAGGCGACTTCAATGGAATCATCCATCAACACCACTTCAGTGGCTGCAATAATTTGAATTCGATCACGCGGAACATCGCCCAGTTCGCTCAAGGCTTGCTCGATGGCGTCGACATTACCAACTAAGGTGATCTTGGCATCCGTATGGCTGGCTAAGAAAGCACAACTTGCGGGAATAGTGATCGAGATACCGTGGTCCCCGCCCATGGCATCGACTGCGAGAGTCACACTCTTGGGTTCGGTCATTGCGGCAAATCGAATTTAAGAAAAAAGCGGCTTAATTAGATTAAAGCCGCTTCAGTCAGGTGATTCGAGGAATTAATCGTTCTTTGTTTTAACGACTTTGCGGCCACGATAGTAGCCGTTTGGGGAAATGTGGTGACGCAAATGTGCCTCGCCAGTAGTCGCCTCAACAGCAGTAGCGGGTGCGGTTAAAAAGTCGTGCGCACGGTGCATGCCACGCTTGGAAGGGGATTTTTTATTTTGTTGGACGGCCATGTTGAACTCCTAAGCAATGCGAGATTCTAGCATAGAAACAGCCAAAAACCAGGCTTCCCAAGTGGAATTTAAGCAGTTAGGTGGTCGATATAGTGATTTGATCTACTCTTTTTTCTTCATATTTTTCAATATGTTAAAGGGATTATCCGGTTTTTTTGCTGTTTCGCCCTGATTCATAGAATCATCTGCCCCGGTACCCAGGGTAGCAGGCTCACATACACCCTCAGGGTGCTTTGGAATCAATGGCAGGGAGAGCAAAATCTCATCTTCGATGGTTCCCAGCAGATCAAACTGCGCGCTCGCTACCAAAGGCTCAAGCGCGTCATTCTCCATAGGAAAGGCGTCCGCCAGCGCTTCATTCGCCAAAAACACGAACTGCCGCGACTCGTCAATCTGAACCAAGCAGGGCTGCATGCACCGCTGGCATATCAGGTGCATCTGACCCTTTAGGGTTAAATTCATTTTGAGGCGCGGTTCACCCCCTGTAACCCCATCAAAGAAGGTATTGACTGCCCACTCAAAACCATCGTCTGCGGAGCGTACGGCAGCCTCTAAAGCGACCCGCGGCAATGCATCCAGCGCGAGAAATCCATGCCCCGTGTAGGTTTGCGACACCAGCAGATCAACGGAGCGCAATGCCTTAGGTTCGGTGGGCAGGGTCAGCGAAGGCAAAACGGGATTACGATTCATGGTCTTAGTCTAAATGAAGGTACGCTTGCTGCATGGGTAACCTAAAAAATCAGCCGCTCATTTTGGCCTCAAGCTCGATTTACCGTCGCGACCTTTTGGCGCGCTTGGGTTTGCCTTTTGAAGCCATTTCGCCCGAGGTCGATGAGCACCCCCTTCCAAATGAAGGGGTTGCCGCTATGGCACTGCGCCTTGCCGTTGCAAAAGCGGCTGCCATTGCAAAGGATCATCCCAATGCCTGGGTCATCGGCTCCGATCAGGCTGCTGATCTGCATGGCGAAGCAATTGGCAAGCCGGGTAATTTTGACAATGCGCTTTTGCAGTTGCAACGCATGCGTGGCCAGACCGTGCACTTCCATACAGCTGTTTGCTTAATGCGAGCCGATTATTCTGTTGCGATGAATGTCATAACCGAAGTTCGATTTCGGGACTTGCCCGATACCACTCTGATCGATTATCTAAACTTAGAGCAGCCCTATGACTGTGCCGGAAGTGCTAAATGCGAAGGCATGGGTATTGCCTTACTGGAATCCATTCGCTCAGATGATCCTACTGCGCTCATCGGTCTACCCTTGATTACAGTGAGTGCCATGCTCCGTGACGCTGGTTTTGAAATTCCTCCCTCACGAAATGATCTGCGATGAAAACTGCATCAAAACTAGGAACGCTATATTTAGTGCCCAATACCTTGGGCGATGATGCGCGCTCAGCACAACTTCCCCACGTCATGCCAATCGAAACCATGCGCTGCGCATCGCAACTCACGCATTGGATTGTCGAAGACGCTAAAACAGCGCGCGCCTTTTTAAAGTCGATTGATAGCCTCGCACCGTTGACGTGCTCCATACAAGAAATGCAGATGACCGAATGGCGCGGCGCTGCGCGTAATGCCAAGTACGGCGACAAGATCAAGCCGGAAGCACTCCTCGAGCCACTGCTGCGCGGCAACGATATTGGCCTGATGTCGGAGGCGGGCGTGCCTGGAGTAGCCGATCCTGGAGCAGAGCTGGTGTGGGCGGCGCATCGCCTGGGTGCTTGCGTTAAACCACTGATTGGCCCCAGTTCCCTGCTCCTGGCTTTAATGGCCAGCGGGCTCAATGGGCAGCGTTTCGCGTTTCAGGGTTACTTGCCTCAAGATGGCGGTGAACGAACTGCGCGCCTCAAGCAATTGGAGTCTGAATCGCGCAAGTTGCAGCAAACCCAGCTCTGGATCGAGACGCCTTATCGCAACGCGGCCATGATGGTGAGTTGCCTGCAGGCGCTCGCACCCCAAACGCATCTATGCCTTGCGCTGGATTTGAGTCTACCCACGGAAGAAATCAGAAGCATGGCGCTTACGGACTGGAAAAAAATATTCTCCAGTGAGGCAGCCTGCGCTACCTTGCAAAATCGGCCATGCGTGTTTTTATTGCTAGCGCACTAGACCTTATTTAATGTCGCCTGACTTCACCAATGCTTTACCGGCGGCCGAACCCATCTCGGCACCAAAGCGCTTCGCAACCCGTTCGGCAAAGTTTTCTTTCATGGTGTAGTCGAGGATGTTAGGTGCTTTAAAGACATCACGCGCCACCGTATCAACCGTACCAAAACCATCGGCTAGCCCCATTTTTACCGCTTGCTCGCCATTCCATACGCGGCCAGAAAACAAATCGGGGGATTCTTTCAGGCGATCACCGCGCCCTGCTTTCACCACAGTAATAAATTGCTGGTGAATTTCATTGAGCATGGTTTGCACCATTTCAACTTGCTTTGGGTCTTCCTTGCTAAATGGATCGAGCATGCCCTTGTTTGAGCCCGCCGTAATCATGCGGCGCGAGATACCGAGCTTGTCCATTAATCCAGTAAAGCCAAAGCTATCCATCACCACCCCGATCGAGCCCACAATGCTGGCTTTATCCACCAGAATTTGATCGCCCGCAACCGCAATGTAATAACCGCCAGAGGCGCAGATGTCTTCCACAACGACATGCAGGGGCTTATTGGGGTATAGCGCACGCAAGCGCCGGATCTCATCATTAATAATCCCCGATTGCACTGGCGACCCGCCCGGACTATTAATGCGCAAAATCACACCCACGCTGTTGTCGTTTTCAAAAGCAGCTTGCAGGGCCGATCCAATATCCAAGGCATTGGCGATGGCACTCGAGCTAATCTCACCTTCGATGCTGACCATCGCCGTATGGCGCTCAGCACCAAAGCTGCCAGCAAAAGGACGCAGATCCAATACTTGCAAAAGAAAACCAACAATCAGGATGAGGGACAGAACGCGCAATACGGTTTTCCAGCGCCGCGCCTTGCGAGTCTCTTTTAGATTTTCTAAAAGCAGGTGCTCCAGCGCTTGACGTTCCCAATTTTTTTCTTGTTCCATGTGTAATCCTTAAGCAGGTTTTGCAGCAGCTAAATCAATGTAAGTATTCTGTTTAAGCCAGCTACTTAGTTCTGGCACGCTGTGCACATAGCCCAGCGAATCCGTTGTTTGCAAGGTATCGAGTGGATGAGCACCGTAGGTTACAGCAACCCCATCTACTCCAGCATTGATCGCCATTTGTAAATCATGGGTGGTATCACCCACCATCAACATCCGACGAACCGGCACTTGCAACACATCCGAGAGTTCGAGCAACATACCGGGATGCGGTTTTGAAAACGACTCGTCTGCAGTGCGGGTCTCTTCAAAAACATGGCCCAGACCATGGTGCGCCAAAGAGCGATCCAAACCAACGCGTGATTTGCCTGTTGCAACGCCTAAGCGAAAACCGGCATCACGAAGCCCTTCAAGTAGTTCTCGAATGCCATCAAATAAATGCAAATCATGATCGCGCGCTAAATAATGGTGGCGAAAACGATCCACCATTTTTGGGAAATGCGCCGGCTCAATCCATGGCACTGCCCGACGCAATGAATCCTGAATCCCCAATCCAATCACTGAACTCGCTAAAGAGTCATCCGGCTCTGGAAAGCCAAGATCGCGACAGGCCTGCTGAATGCAAAACACAATCGTCGGTGTGGAATCGATGATGGTGCCATCCCAGTCCCAAACAATTACCTCATAGCGGCGTTCTTGGTCTTTGCCATGGCTTGCGTAGAGGGGTGAATGGGCTTGCGGCATTGCTGAGGGCCTTGCTGAATAGTGAGAAACCACTATACCGTTTCTGACTCAATTGGGTGAAAGCCCTTCAGAAAGGCGGTGAAGTCGGGCGGCAAAGGAGACTCGATGCGCATCTTTTCTCCGCTACGCGGATGAATAAATCCGGCAAGGTGGGCATGCAATAAAAGCCGTTTTGGCTTTAGCCGGCGATCCTCGTCATCGATGCCGTATTTATCGTCCCCCAAAATCGGATGCCCTATTTTTTGCAAGTGCACTCGAATTTGATGCGTGCGGCCGGTTTTTAATTGGGCCTCTGCCATGCTCACCCGATCTTCGCCCCGCTCGTAGACTTGGGTGACCCGAAGGGAGGTATGGCTCGGCAATCCTTGGGGATCGACTTTGACTCGGCGCTCGCCATTGGCTAAGAGGTATTTATGCAGAGGGAACTTCAATTGCACCGTTGGGCTTGCGAGTGCGATCTGCCCATGCGTTACCAAGTAATAGCGCTTATCAGTCAGACCCTCTCGAATCTGCCGATGCAACTCAACCAGGGCGCTGCGCTTTTTCGCCAGCATCAGCACGCCCGAGGTATCGCGATCAAGCCGGTGCACTAGCTCTAGAAAATGCAACTCGGGCCGCGTTATGCGTAAGGTTTCAATCACACCCAGGGAAATGCCAGAACCACCATGTACAGCTAGACCGGATGGCTTATCCACAATGAGCAACGCTTCATCTTCGAACAAAATCGGCATTTTGGCGGAATACAACTGGGCACGCGATTGGTCTTTAAAGGCATTTTCAGCCGGCCCGCGATCGGGGGCAGCCAAGCGTACCGGTGGGATTCGGATTAAATCCCCCTCCATCAGGCGGGTAGTCGGCTCTGCGCGCTTCTTGTTGACCCGAACCTCACCCGAGCGAATAATCCGGTAGAGGTGGCTCTTGGGAACCCCTTTAGCCCACTTAAGAAGGTAATTATCCAAGCGCTGCCCAGCCTCTTCCGGCCCAATCGTCTGAAACAGGACTTGTGCAGCAGCTTTTGGGACGCTTGGGCTAGGGCTTGGGCTAGGAGTAGGGTCGGATTTCATGATGGGGTGTTTTCTTCGCCAAAATAGCAAAGAAACTAAGAATACCCTTATTGTCAATCCACTTCTACCGTATAATCAAGGCACTAGCCAATTAATTGGCCCGATGCAGAAATTCATCGTGGAGCTTGGAGTCGCCCTTAAAAAGACTCCCGGGGTTGCCCCTCTCCCGTTTTAATGAGGCGCAGGGTTGGTGTGCCGTTTGCCGCGACCCGCGATTAGAAGACAGTTTTTAGGCACGCGCCTGCATTGATGACCTTAAGGAGGTCTCTGCGGCGAGTGTCCAGTGTGGCACCGACCTTCATACCCTTTAGATCGGTTTAAGCCCAGCTCAGTGCTAGGCAAACGCTTGTTCCACACTCGTAAAGCCACTTGGGAATACATCCCCATGATGGCGCCAACTCTGTCCCCGACCGCACCGCGCAACGACATCCTCCCCCATAGGAGAGTGTTATGAAACGCATGTTATTTAATGCAACTCAACAAGAAGAGTTG
Organism: Polynucleobacter sp.; assembly: GCA_036770845.1. GTDB lineage: Bacteria > Pseudomonadota > Gammaproteobacteria > Burkholderiales > Burkholderiaceae > Polynucleobacter. The sequence goes on from DAIPIK010000003.1 coordinate 12,601, forward strand.
AGAGTCGCCATCGTCGATGGTCAAAAATTAATCGATATCGATATTGAAGCTGCCGGTCGTGAACAACGCAAAGGCAATATTTACAAAGGCGTTATCACGCGCATTGAGCCCTCGCTCGAAGCGTGCTTCGTCAATTACGGCGAAGAACGCCATGGCTTCCTGCCATTTAAAGAAGTAGCTCGCACCTACTTTAAAGATGGAGTGGATGTCCGCAATGCCACCATTAAAGAAGCCTTACGCGAAGGCCAAGAAATCATCGTTCAGGTAGAAAAAGAAGAGCGCGGCCAAAAAGGCGCCGCACTCACCTCTTTTGTCTCCTTAGCTGGCCGTTACTTGGTCTTGATGCCGAATAACCCCCGCGGTGGTGGCGTATCACGCCGCATTGAGGGTGAGGATCGGCAAGAGCTTCGTGAGGCCATGGGTCAACTTGAAATACCGGATGGCATGAGCATCATTGCTCGCACTGCCGGTATTGGCCGCGATGCAGTCGAATTGCAGTGGGACTTAAGCTACCTGATGCAGCTGTGGAAGGCAATTGATGAAGCAGCCCAAGGCAATTCCGCACCACTCTTAATTTATTTAGAGTCCAGCTTAGTTATTCGTGCGATTCGGGACTACTTCCAGCCCGATATTGGCGAAATCCTGATCGACACCGACGACATTTTTGAGCAGGCGCAAGCCTTTATGTCGGTCGTCATGCCGGATAACTTACCTCGCGTTAAACGCTACCAAGACGATGTTCCGCTCTTTTCGCGTTTCCAAATTGAGCACCAAATTGAGACGGCGTACTCCCGTACCGTTCCCCTGCCTTCTGGCGGCGCCATTGTGATTGACCATACCGAAGCTCTGGTTTCGGTCGACGTCAACTCCGCACGCGCTACCCGCGGATCCGATATTGAAGAAACTGCTACGCGGACTAACCTGGAGGCAGCCGATGAGATTGCACGCCAAGCCCGCTTGCGTGACCTTGGTGGTCTGATTGTGATTGACTTCATTGATATGGAGTCGAGCAAGAGTCAAAAGGATGTGGAAAATCGCTTGCGTGATGCCCTGCGTCACGACCGTGCTCGCGTTCAGATGGGCAAGATTTCTAAATTTGGCCTGATGGAAATGTCACGCCAACGTTTACGCCCTGCCTTATCTGAAGGAAGCCACGTTGCCTGCCCACGTTGTAATGGTACGGGACACATTCGCGATACCGAATCGTCTGCATTGCAAGTCTTGCGGATTATTCAAGAAGAGGCCATGAAAGAAAACACGGCTGCGATTCATACCCAAGTTCCAGTTGAAGTTGCTGCCTTCCTCTTGAATGAAAAGCGTGCTGAAGTGATTAAGATCGAAAGCCGTTTCAAAGTGAATGTCTTGATGATTCCAAATAAGCATTTGGAAACACCGCATTACAAACTAGAGCGCTTGCGCCATGACGATGTTCGCCTCGACGATCAAAAAGCCAGTTATGTCATGGCCGAAGAAGCTGCGCGTGAACTCGAAGCCGATACGGTAGTAAGTCGCAAAGAAGGTGATGTGAAAGCGCGTCCTGAGGCTGCTGTCAAAGGTATTACGCCTAGCCAACCAGCACCAGTTGCTCAGCCGCGTCCAGCAAGAACATCAAGTGCGGATACACAATCCAGCTCGGGCGGTTTCTTTGGTTTCATCAAAAAACTGTTCTCCTCCAGCGAACCTGAAGTTAAGTCAGCACCTGCTACTCCACGCGGCCGTAATGCCCAGGGTCGCGACGGCAATCGCAATGGCGGTGATCGTGGACGCAATCGTGGGCGTCGCGGTGAACGCAACGAGCGGAGTGAACGGATCGAGCGGCCAGCAGGCGCAGCTCCAGATGCCTCCTCAAGTACCGAGGGCGCACGTGAAGCAAAACCCCGCCAAGAAGGTCGTGGACGCAATCGCAATGGTCGCACCGAGCGTCCTGAAGTAGCGCGTACCGATGCAGATGCTTCAAGTGCTAAGCCAAGCGAAGCTCCATCTGCAGCCGATGGTAATTCAGCGGCGGATGGAAGTGATGAACGCCGGGGTCGCGGTCGTAATCGACGCGGTCGTGGTCGTGGGCAACGTACTGAGCGTAGCGAAGGTAGCGCAGAAACGAATACTACGGTGATCACGAGCTACTCAGCCGGTGGCGCATGGCCTCCATCGGGTATGGCTGGATCATCGGCAACCATGCCCACAAGCGAATTGACTGCCAGTTTTAGTGCTCGCAAGACAAGTCCACAATCGGGTGGTCGCGGATCTCGCCCACCACGCTCGAATCATAGCGAGCGTAATCATGGTGAACGTAGTAACGGCACAGTCCAGCAACCCTCCGAATCCGCTGTGGCTAGTTTTGTGCCAGCTATGGCAGTGGCAGCGGTGCCAGCGCCTGAGCTACCCAAGGTGGCCTTCACCCCACTCGAAGAGAAGCCATTGCAGCAGGTCATCGAATCGGCGGGCATGGTTTGGGTTGGGACAGATACGGCTAAATTAGCTGAAGTCCAAACCCAGATACAGTCTGAGCCAGCCCCAATTCGGACTACCCGGGAACCCAAGCCGCCAGCAGCACTTCCGCAGGGCCCCATGGTCCTGATTGAAACCGGTGGGCAGGAAAAATCGGTACCGAAAGAAATCTAAGCCAAGCAAAACCCCTTTATTGGGGTTTTGTTTAATTAAGCGCCCCATTTAAATCACCGCCATAATTGAGTCATGGTTGAACGCGTAATCCCCATCCGCATTGATGAAGGCAAGGGCCGTGCCCCTGTCATGCCGTCTACCCTGGCCGCCCCCACAAGCCGGTCAGTGGATTTGCGTGGACGTCCTTTGCGTGATTTACGCATTTCAGTAACGGACCGCTGCAACTTCCGCTGTACCTACTGTATGCCTAAAGAAGTGTTTGATCAGGACTACCCCTATCTTTCGCAAAGTGCCCTGCTGAGTTTTGAAGAGATGACACGCCTCACGGTCATTTTTGCATCGCTTGGCGTTGAAAAAATTCGCTTGACGGGTGGCGAGCCATTGCTTCGCAAGAATGTCGACACCTTAATCGCCATGCTGGCGGAGATTAAAAAACCGGATGGTAATCCCCTTGAATTAACCCTCACCACCAACGGCAGCCTATTGCGAAAAAAGGCAGCGCAACTCAAGGCAGCTGGCTTGCATCGCCTCACCATTAGCCTAGATGGTTTGAACGATGCTGTCTTTAAAAAAATGAACGACGTGGATTTTCCAGTTAGTGATGTGCTGGACGGAATTGCTGCTGCTCAAGAAGTGGGCTTTGAGTCGATCAAAGTCAATATGGTGGTGAAAAAAGGTACGAATGATCAGGAGATCATTGCGATGGCCAGTCACTTCCGAAATACCGGCGTCACACTCCGCTTCATCGAATTCATGGATGTCGGAAGTTCGAATGGCTGGGATATGAAAGAGGTGCTGCCATCCAAAGAAGTGATTGAGCGCATTCATGCAATCTATCCCCTGGAGCCAATTGAAGCCAACTACGCTGGTGAAGTTGCACAGCGTTGGCGCTACCTCGACGGCGCTGGTGAAATCGGCGTTATCTCTAGCGTGACCCAAACCTTCTGTCATGAGTGCAGTCGCGCCCGGATTTCTACGGATGGCCAACTCTACCTCTGCTTGTTTGCCAGTCAAGGTTATGACTTCAAGACCATGTTGCGTTCTGGCAGCAGCGATTTAGAGATCGCCAATGCCATCATGAGTACTTGGTCTGTGCGTAACGACAACTACTCTGAAATCCGCGGCCAAGCAACGGTAGGGCTTGGGCGTTCGGCTAATAAGGTAGAGATGTCCTACATTGGTGGTTAATCACTGTGCATGCTGAGATTACCGGCCTCATTTTGGCGGGCGGTCGCGCCCAGCGAATGGGTGGGATCGACAAAGGTTTAGTCCCTTTCATGGGAAAGCCCTTGATAGAGCACGCCATTGCCAGGTTGGGCCCTCAAGTCACAACCATCCTGATTAATGCCAATCGTAACCACGATCGCTATGCGCAATATGGCCATGCTGTAATAGCCGATCATCATGCTGATTTCGCTGGCCCTCTTGCTGGCTTTGCGGCTGGCCTCGAACACTGCAACACCGAATACCTTTTATCGGTGCCCTGCGACTCGCCGGTCTTTCCACTTAATTTAAGTGAGCAGCTACTGGAGGAAATGATCTCCACGCAATCGGATCTCGTGTATGCCTCCAGCGTAGATGCAACGGGCACAACCTGGGCGCAGCCGGTTTTTTGCCTGATGCGCCGCAGCGTTCAGCAATCCCTTCAAGAATTTTTAGATCAAGGCGGGCGCAAAATTGACCGCTGGTTCGAAGCCCTGCCCTCGAGCACGGTTGTCTTTGCCGATGATGCAGCGTTTGCCAATACCAATACGCCAGAAGAATTGCAGGCCTTAGAGCAAACTCTACACGCTTCAAACTGAATTCTATTTTAGGATCGTCCACGATGAGCTCCTCACCCCTCTCGCCCAATGCCCCGCATTTACTAAATACTGGACTTACGGTCGAAGAAACCCGCGCGGCCATTTCTGGTCTCGTAGATCAATTACTCCATACGGGGGTAGTTGCCGAGACTGAATCGGTTTTACTCGATCAAGGCCTCAATCGCGTTTTGGCGAGTGATGTACTGTCGCCAATTGATGTACCGGCTGCGGACAATTCAGCAATGGATGGCTTTGCCTTTCGGGGCGCAGAAATTAATAGCGCACCTGTCACTCAGCTGATGGTCGTGGGCACTGTTTTTGCAGGCACTCCGTTTACCGGTTCGCTCGCAGCAGGCCAATGCCTCAAGATTATGACGGGAGCATTGATGCCCAGCCAATGCGATACCGTCATACCCCAGGAAATGACGCAAAAACTTCCCCTTGCTGCGGATGGGATTGAGCGCATTCAATTTGAATCGAAAGCGGTTTCGAGTGGGGAAAATCGCCGCCTGCGCGGAGAGGATTTAGCACAAGGCTCTGTGGCCATTGCAGCGGGACGTATTCTGCGGCCGTCGGATTTAGGCTTGGCTGCATCGCTCGGCATTAGTACGCTGACCGTAAAACGTAAATTACGGGTTGCCATTCTCTCGTCGGGCAATGAGCTGCGCCCCCTGGGAGCCACCTTGGATTCAGGCAGTATTTATGACAGCAATCGCTATAGCCTGATGGGTTTACTCAATCGCCTAGCCCTTGAAGTAATCGATTGCGGAATCATTCAGGATGATCCACTGGCATTAAAGAATGCCTTTTCGCAAGCGGCATTAACGGCGGATGTGATCATTTCCTCGGGAGGGGTCTCGGTTGGCGAGGCTGACTTCACAAAACAGGTCATGCAGGAATTAGGGGATGTGGGCTTTTGGAAAATTGCCATGCGCCCTGGACGGCCAATGGCATTTGGCAGCTTAAAGCCCGTTCCCAATCAACATCCCCCGCGCAGCACCCTATTTTTTGGCTTACCCGGCAATCCCGTTGCGGTCATGGTCACCTTCTATCAATTTGTTCAATCTGCGCTATTGCAGCTCAGTGGCGCAACGCAGCTCAGGCCGCCGCTGACCCAAGCCATTGCATCGGCTGCGATTCGTAAAAAGCCGGGCAGAACCGAATACCAACGGGGCATTTTAGAAATCGGCCCGGATGGCAGGGCGCAGGTTCGGGTCACTGGCAGTCAAGGCGCTGGCATCTTACGTTCGATGAGTGAGGCCAACTGCTTCATTGTTTTGGGTCACGAACAAGGCAATATTGCAGCAGGCGACCTAGTAAATGTGGTGCTTTTTGAGGGACTGCTTTAAGATTGCAGCAATTATGAAATTCACGAAAAAAGAAATTGTCTATTTAGACCCGTTGCATACCGCCAAAACCTTGGTTTTGGTCTACCTCTGCTTCTCGGTTCCCATCGTTTTATTGGCCCTGTTTGTGGCATTTGTGCGCGATGGATCGATTCCCGGATTTACCGTCGTATCGGCTTTAATTCTGAATGCCCTGCTTGGCTTTGGTTTGTTGTGGATTGCCTGCAAAGTCTACAACTGGGTGGCCGACAAGTTCGGCGGCATTGAACTCGCCCTGCGCGAATTGCCCGACGAAATCGAAACCGATTAATCGTTGCTAGGGTTTTACTAGCAAGGGCGTCGCTTACTTCGCAAACACCTCTGCATTGATTAGGCTTGGCGGTTTATCGCCAGCCAGTGCCGCTCGAACGTTTCGGGCGGCTAGCGCAATCATGGCCCTACGGGTTTTCTCGCTTGCACTTGCGATATGCGGTGCCAACACGATATTCGAGCAGGCCAATAAATCCGGATGCACTTTGGGCTCGCCCTCAAATACATCGAGGCCTGCCGCAAAGATGGTCTTGGCTTTGAGTGCGGCCGCTAGAGCAACGTCGTCGACAATACCGCCGCGGGCAATGTTCACCAGCGTTGCGGTGGGCTTCATTAATGCAATTTCTTTCGCGCCAATCGTATGGTGACTCTCGGCCGAATAAGGCAGCACCAAGATAACGTGATCGGCTTCTTTGAGAAGGGTTTCTTTATCGACGTAGCGTGCTTGGCAGGCCTTTTCATCGGCCTCGGGCAAGCGACTGCGATTGTGGTAAATCACATTCATGCCAAAGCCCAAAGCGCGCTTGGCAATGCCTTGGCCGATGCGGCCCATACCAATAATGCCAAGCGTAGTGTGGTGGATATCCATCCCTAAGGGATTGGTGACAATCGACCACTGATTCCAATTGCCGTCCCGAATCCAGCGCTCAGACTCGGTCACGCGACGCGCAGTCGCCATCAGCAAGGCAAAGCCAAAGTCTGCGGTTGTATCCGTGAGCACATCAGGGGTATTCGTTGCCATTACACCAGCAGCCGTCATCGCAGGCACATCAAAATTGTTATACCCCACCGAAATATTGGCAATAATCTTCAAGCCTTTGGCCTGCGCCAGCGCTTTGCCATCGATGCGCTCACTGCCCGTGACCAATGCAGCAGAAACCCCGGCCAGCTGCGAGGCAAGTACTTCTGGCGTCATAACGACATCTGCCTGATTGGAGATGACATCAAAGGATTGTTCTAGCTCAGCCAGCGCCTCAGGGAAAATAGCTCTGGAGACAAGGATTTTGGGTTTTGAGGTGGTATTCATTCTTGGCACTTTACACCAAGCCAAATCGGTCTTTCTTGGAAAAAGAGGCAATTCGGCTAAAATGAGGCCATACGCTGGTTGCTATGCCATCCCCTGTTGGCTGCTAGCTTCTAGTCCTTTTCGCTATCCAACTCGTTAAATGCCATGACCTACGTTGTTACTGAAGCCTGTATTCGCTGCAAATATACCGACTGCGTTGATGTCTGTCCGGTTGATTGCTTTCGTGAAGGACCTAACTTTTTAGTAATTGATCCGGACGAATGCATCGATTGCGCCGTATGCGTTCCGGAGTGCCCAGTCAATGCGATTTATGCAGAAGACGATGTGCCTGGCGATCAGCAAGCATTCATCAAAATGAATTTAGATCTGGCTCAGGGCTGGCCATCGATTACTAAATCCAAAGGCGCCCTTCCCGATGCAGACGAGTGGAAAGACGTTACCGCCAAACTAGACCAGCTCGCCAAGTAAAGCCAGCGTAATGGATTGCATTCAATCCAAGCGGAGCTACTGTGCAGGCAATTGAAACCGATGCCGTCATTATTGGCGCGGGCCCCGTCGGTTTGTTTCAAGCATTTGAACTGGGTTTACTCGAAATTCAGGCGCACATTATTGATGCGTTGCCGGAAGCCGGCGGCCAGTGCATCGCCCTATACCCCAATAAACCCATTTACGATATTCCAGGCATACCGGTTTGCACCGGACGTGAGTTAGTCAATAAGCTCTTACAGCAAATTGCCCCCTTTAATCCGCCGATGCACCTGAATCAAGCGGTGATGGAGTTACGACAAGAAGACGATTCGCGTTTTTTTATTCGTACTACTGCAGGCCAATCCTTTATCAGCAAAACCATTTTTATTGCTGCTGGAGTAGGGGCGTTTCAAGCCCGTAAGTTAGCACTCGATGGCATTGCTGCATTTGAAAACAAGCAACTCTTCTATCACGTGGAAGAGCCCGAGCAATTCAATCAGCGCGCCATTGTGATTTGTGGCGGTGACGAAACTGCTGTGGAATGGGCAATTCATTTTGCGTCCACTGCCAAGCACGTCACCCTAGTGCATCGCCGCAGTGAATTAAAAGCAGAAAAACACATCCTGGATCAATTTCATGATCTGCGCGCCGCTGGAAAAATTACCCTTTGCGTTGGGCAAGCCACTGGTTACGCATGCGCAGACAGTCGGCTAACAGCACTTGAAGTCGAAAATGCAGATGGCCATAAGCAAACCATCCCACTCGATGCCCTACTCGTCTTTTTTGGCCTCTCCCCCAAATTGGGGCCGATTTCTGATTGGGGCCTTGCACTTTCCCGCAAACAAATTGAGGTGGATACCGCCCGTTTTGAAAGCAGCATCCCGGGGATTTTTGCAGTCGGTGATATCAATACCTATGCCGGCAAGAAAAAACTGATTCTATCGGGCTTTCATGAGGCAGCATTGGCGGCTTTTGCGGCCGCCCAGGTGGTTTTTCCGGATCGGCCAGTGCAGTTGCAATACACCACCACCTCGCCCAAATTGCAGCAATTGCTGGGCTTGCAGAAGCCTGCCTAATATTGGGTTAATCTCTACCTATTCCCATTAGATCGAACAGCTAAACGAATGCATCAATACCACCAACTTATGCAGCACGTCCTAAACACGGGCGTGCAAAAATCCGATCGAACGGGCACTGGTACCCTCTCGGTTTTTGGCTATCAAATGCGCTTTAATTTGGCTGACGGTTTTCCGATGGTGACAACGAAAAAGTTACACCTCAAATCCATCATCTATGAATTACTGTGGTTTCTGAATGGCAGCACGAATAATGATTGGTTAAAAGAGCGCGGTGTTTCGATTTGGAATGAATGGGCAGCGCCCGATGGTGAATTAGGCCCCATCTACGGCTACCAATGGCGCTCATGGCCTGCGCCCAATGGTCAGCACATCGATCAGATTAGCGAAGTCGTCAACAGCATCAAAACCAATCCCGACTCCCGTCGTTTGATTGTCTCGGCATGGAATGTAGCTGATATTCCGCGTATGGCTCTCGCCCCATGCCATGCTTTTTTCCAATTCTATGTCGCCGATGGCAAATTATCTTGCCAACTGTATCAACGCAGTGCTGACATCTTTTTAGGAGTGCCGTTCAACATTGCCAGTTACGCCCTGCTGACGCACATGGTGGCGCAGCAGTGTGACTTAGAGCCGGGTGAGTTTATTTGGACGGGGGGCGATTGCCACCTGTACAGCAATCACCTCGAACAGGTCGAGTTGCAGCTCTCACGTAAGCCCTTCCCACTGCCGCAGCTCAAGATCGCACGTAAGCCCGCTTCACTCTTTGACTATGCGTTTGAGGACTTTGAAATTGTGGGTTATGAATGCCATCCCCACATCAAAGCACCCGTTGCCATTTAATTGATTCGATAAACCATGACTCAACCCGCCATCTCCATGATTGTGGCCCGCGCCCGCGGCGATGTTATCGGCCGCGACAATCAAATGCCTTGGAAGATATCGGCTGATCTGCAATTTTTTAAGCGCGTCACCATGGGCTACCCCGTCATCATGGGCCGCAAGACCTGGGAATCGATTGGACGCCCTTTACCCGGTAGGCGCAATATTGTGGTGAGCCGCAATCCGGATCTGCAGCTCACTGGCGCAGAATTGGCTAACTCCTTAGGCGATGCGTTAGACCGCTTGCGCGATCTGGAACGGGTCTTTGTGATTGGCGGAGAACAACTCTTTACCCAGGCGTTTGATTTAGCCGACCGCCTCTACATTACGGAAATTGATATTGAGGTTGACGGGGGCGATACCTTTTTTACCCTGCCTCGTCCAGAAGAATGGCGCGAAGCAGAGCGCACCCCTGCAAACGAGGGTGACATTCATTTTGACTTTGTTACCCTGGAACGTAAGTCAAACTAAGATGGTTTTGCGCTTGATTGCTACAGTTTTTTATTAAAGCTGTACTGTGCAAATGCCTGTTCGGCGACGTTAAACCACTGCGCCTCCATATTGCGAAAGCGCCGGTAATCCTCATAAATGGCTTTGAAGCGGGGATTTTTTGCAGACTCCTCAGCATAGGCCTCTTGCGTTGCAGTAAAGCAGGCATCGAGTATTTGCGTATTGAACTTGCGCAATACGGCGCCGTTTTGGAGTAAGCGCTGCAGTGCTGGGGGATTGAGGGCGTCGTACTTCGCGCACATCTCAGTATGCGCCTGAAAACACGCACCCTCCCACGCTGCTTGGTAAGCAGGGGGCAGTTCATCCCACTTCTTTTTATTCACCAGAAACGACAGTGACGCACCACCTTCCCACCAGGCGGGGTAGTAGTAATTTTTGGCTACCTTGGCAAGACCGAGTTTTTCGTCATCGTAGGGGCCGACAAATTCAGCGGCATCGATTGTGCCTTTCTCTAAGGCAGAGTAAATCTCGCCAGCGGGGATCTGTTGCGGCACAACCCCCATTTTAGAGAGGATGTTGCCAGCAAACCCGGCAATCCGAAATTTAAGGCCCTTTAAATCGGCGACCGTTTTAATTTCTTTCCGAAACCAACCACCCATTTGGGTTCCGGTTTGACCGCCCATGAAGTTCACAATATTGTAGGAAGCATAGAGCTCACGCATTAACTTCATGCCATTGCCATGGAGCATCCATGCTGTTTGTTGGCGCGCAGTCATGCCAAACGGCGCTGCAGTATCAAAGATAAAGGCACTATCTTTGCCTAAGGAATAGTAGCCCGCGGTATGGCCCACCTCGACCGTGCCGTTTTGTACTGCGTCCAGAACTTGCAAGGGTGGCACGATTTCACCGGCAGCGAATACTTTGATATTGAACTTGCCGTCGGTTGCCTTACGTAGCGCATTAGCAAAAATCTCGGACGTGCCATACAAATTATCCAGTGACTTCGGAAAGCTAGAGACTAGACGCCAATTGAGGCTAGGCTGTGTCTGCGCCATGGCTGGCACTGCCAAAGTAGCGCCGCCAACTCCGGTTGCAATCGTTGCTTTTTTTAAAAATGATCTGCGTTCCACAAAGGCTCCCTTCTGGTGTTCGATGTATTGAATAATCTAAATCGTGTTTTTACTTTCCGCCAATGGTCATCGACCCAATCAAGATCGAGCCCGTTTCCTTGGTGCCCCGTACCAGGGTATCGCTACCAATCAGTTCAATGTTCATCAGCATGTCACGTAAGTTACCAGCAATGGTAATTTCTTCAACGGGGTACTGTATCTCCCCGCCTTCGACCCAGTAACCAAAAGCACCGCGAGAGTAATCGCCGGTAACGTAATTAACACCCTGACCCATCAACTCGGTGACGAGTAAACCCGTACCCATCTCCTTCAGCAAAGCAGGTAAACCGCCTTTGGGCGTTCTTGAGCTACTGAGATTGAGATGATGCGATCCCCCTGCATTGCCGGTGGTTTTCATGCCAAGCTTGCGGGCGGAGTAGCTTGATAGAAAGTAGCCTTCTAAAACCCCTTTTGACACCACGCTGCGTGCGCGGGTTTTGACGCCTTCCTCATCGAATGGCGAACTGCCCGTTAAGCCCTTAAGGTGCGGGTTCTCGCTCAAGTCAACGTGGCTTGGTAATACTGGCTTGCCAAGGCTATCTAACAAGAAACTCGAACGGCGATACAGGGCGCCACCTGAAACCGCTTGCACTAGCGAGCCAATCAAGCCCGCAGCCAGCGGAGCTTCAAAAATGACAGGGCAGCGGCGAGTACTAAGTGATTTAGCATTCAGGCGGGATAAGGCACGCTGGGCCGCGTAACGGCCAATATCTGCTGGTTTGGCTAGGTCTTGTGCCGTACGCGAACTGGAATACCAATCGTCACGCTGCATGGCAGATTTTTTTCTACCGCCGCTGGCAATCGGTGCGCACGAAATAAAATGCCGCGAGTATGGATAACCGCCCATAAAACCGTTGCTGGTACCCATCATAAAATGAGCGTGGTGTGCCGATACCGAGGCGCCGTCGCTGTTGCTGATTTGTGGACTGACTGCAAATGCAGCAGCCTCGGCACGCTGAGCCAAGGCAATTGCCTCCTCTGATTCAATCATCCACGGATGAAACAGGTCTAAGTTTTTAGGCTTTTTTTCCAAGAGGTCTGAATCGGGCAGTCCAGCACAATCGTCTTCCGCGGTATGCCGCGCAATGTGAAATGCAGCCTCCACGGTTTTACGCAAGGAATCCGGTGAAAAATCGCTGGTACTGGCATTACCGCGGCGCTGGCCAAGGTAGACGCTCAAACCAATTTGCTTATCTAGACTTTGCTCGATGGTTTCTACGGCACCCTTGCGAACCGTCACGGAGAGGCCTTGACCCTCTGAAACCTCGACCGCTGCGTCAGAGGCGCCTAATTTGCGGGCCTCGGAGAGCATAAATTCGACAATGACTTTGAATTGATTGGGGGTATATGTAAACATGCCTCAATGATAGCTAGAATAGAGCCATGAAGCATACAGAAATTCCCGAACGCAGCAATCCCAATGAAGTGCGGATTGGCCTCGTCTCCATCTCCGATCGCGCCAGTGCGGGCACCTACCAAGATGAAGGCATACCAGCGCTAAAAAACTGGCTTGGCCTCGCAATCACTTCGCCATTCAGCACCCATGAACGGTTAATCCCGGATGATGCTGAGACCATTACCGAGACCCTGATTGAGCTCGTGGATGAGCTGGGCTGTGATTTAGTCCTTACTACCGGCGGAACCGGTCCTGGGCGACGGGATGTCACTCCAGAGGCAACGTTAGAGGCAGGAACACGAGAAATGCCTGGCTTTGGGGAGCAGATGCGTCAAATTAGCTTGCGCTTTGTACCCACTGCGATTTTGTCTAGGCAAGTTGCTGTATTGCGCGAAATTGAGGGGCATGCGGCACTGATCATCAATCTGCCCGGACAGCCCAAATCGATCCGAGAAATTCTGGAAGGCCTTAAAGATGCGGACGGGAAAATCCTGGCTGCCGGCATCTTTGCCTCGGTCCCCTATTGCATTGATCTGATTGGCGGCCCCTATATTGAGGCCAATCCCGATATCATCTCGGTCTTTAGGCCGAAAAGCGCAATTAAGCCGCGTCCTTAGTCTGCGGCGGTCGGCGCAGTTGCTGCAGTTATGTTGGGAATAAAAAAGGTCTTGCGGTAATAACGTAACTCCTCAATCGATTCTTCGATGTCGGCCAAAGCAGTATGTGCCTGCTTTTTGACAAAGCCCTTCATGATCTCAGGCTGCCAGCGGCGAGCCAGCTCCTTAATGGTGGAGACATCTACATTGCGGTAATGAAAATAAGCCTCTAACTTCGGCATGTAACGCGCCATAAAGCGGCGGTCCTGGCAAATGGAATTCCCGCACATCGGTGAAATACCTGCCTTAACGTACTGCTTTAAAAAAGCAATGCACGCTTCTTCTACCGCATGCTCATTTAGTGTTGAAGCCTTCACCCGATCAATCAAACCTGATTTACTATGGGTACCTTTGTTCCAGGCATCCATGCCATCCAGAACGGCATCGCCTTGATGAACCACCCAAACTGGGGCCGTGGCAATGGTATTGAGATTGCCATCGGTGATGATGATTGCAATCTCCAGAATACGATCACTGTCTGGCTTTAATCCAGACATCTCCATATCCAACCAAATTAAATAGTCGCCTGCAGAAATAATATTCTTTCTATTTAGATTAATAAAAGCTACTCATACTGCGTAAGCCTGAATAGTGATGATGCCCACTTTAAACCATCACCAGAAATTAAATTTTTTCATCCCGCAACCAATACCACTTATACAAAATATGCTGGCCGATGCGCCTAAACGGCGCCAACAAAGCGGATTTAATGACACCAAACAAATTGGGATACTCAAGCGGAGTCGAATAAATGGGCAAACTAAATACCGGGTTTCCGGCATCCTTACCGGCAATCCGCTCCGCCAATCGTTTGCCTGCCCAGGTTGAAAAAGACACCCCATTTCCGCCATATCCGAGGGCGTACCACACCGCTCGATCGGGGTCGGGTCTTACAATCCGCGGCATCATGTCGTGACTGACATCCACCCACCCCCACCAGGAGTAATCAATCGGAATGTTGGCAATAGCAGGAAACTTTCGAGCAATGCCATCGGTTAACAACTTCAGATGGGATGATCCCTCGGCATCGCGACCACTCACCGCGCTTCGACTTCCAATTTGGAGGCGATTATCTTTTAATAAGCGGTAATAAAAACGCAGAGTGCGCGTGTCGGTAATAAAAATATTGGATTTAAAGCCAGTTGCTTTAATTTCTTCTGGGCTAAGCGGCCTTGTCACCACGGAATTAGACAAGATGGGAAGAATTTTGTTTTTGAGAGTGCGCTCCACTTTTTGCTCAATATATCCCCCCGTACAAAAAGCCACACGCTTTGCACGCACTATCCCCCCAGGGGTATGCAGGATATTCATTCCATTTTGAGTCTCCGATCGCAATACTGGAGAAGAGGTATGAATGCGTACGCCCAAGGCGCGCGCTTGGCGCATTAAACCAAAATTAAACTTCAGGGGATGAATGCCAACACCTTCACTCTCAAGCAAGGCTCCGTGAGCGTCATGATCATCGCAATAGCGCTCTTTGATTTCTTCGGGCGAGAGGATAAGCGTGTCGTATCCAAAAATAGTACGACGAACCTCAGCCTCCCGCCGCAAGTAATCCATTTTTTCAGGACGATGAGCGACATAAAGATGACCAGTATCGGTTGCCTCACAATCAAGCTCTTGCGTTAGTCCTCTGAAATTCTCGAAGCCGAGTCGTATTTCTGCATCCAAACGCTTGGCTGTATCCACACCCCATCGCTTAATCCACTGGGAACGACTTAAACGACCGCTCGCATTTTGGCCCTGCCCGCCATTACGACTAGAGCAGCCCCAGGCCACTTGATTCGCCTCTAGGATCGTTGCCTTAATTCCATGTTCTTTTGCCAAATAAAGCGCAGTCGACAATCCGGTCGCCCCTGAACCAACAATAACGACATCGGCTTCCATGTCAGCCGAAACAGGCCCATCATCTTCGGGCGGCTCACCTGCTGTAGCCACCCAGTACGTCGGCGAATATGCCGTATTCCTACCAATCGACTCGCCCGTAAGGGGGTCATACCTCGGATCGTATTCTCTTTTTTGGGGACTTATGTGCTTATGCATGACTAAATCAGTTAAGAAACTACTTGCTTGCGAAAGACATTCTTTTTGAAAATTTTGCCATCTTTAAACGTAAACACATCGACACCATTTGCCTCAAGCTTGACCCCCTTGAGATCAGTGCCGCAGAAGCGCCATTCCGATATTCCATTGTCTCCGAAGACAGAATGGCTAGCGTCAAGCCATTGCGCATCTGGAAACTGAATCCAGGCAGATTCAAAGGCTTTTCTTACCTGCTCATGGCCCGTGAATCGATTTCCGTAAACGTGGTTTCCTGCAGCCGTTTCAAAAATACAATCATCCGTCATAAACGACATCAATGCGTCAATATCATGCTTATTCCATGCGGCTGAAAAGTTTTCCAGGAATTTAATGTCGATTGTATTTTTCATGGTCTCCATTCGTATAGTCAAAAAGCGGCTGCATTGCATGCCTCTAAGGGCTTTGAGGTCTGAGTTTAGCTCAAACTCACAGCGGGGTTTTATATAAATTACAATCGAATAATGCTATTTACAACCACTTTCGTATTGTTTTTTATTTTGAATTTTGGCGTGCGTCACTGGCTTGCCCAGCGGCAAATCCGCCATGTAGCCGCTCACCGTGAAACGGTTCCAGCAGAATTTGCGCAGCAGGTCACTTTAGATGAGCATCAAAAGGCTGCCGATTACACCATTGCTAAATTGAAACTGGGTTTGCTCGAAAACGCGTTCAGCGCAGTTGTACTTATCGGCTTTACCTTGTTAGGCGGCCTAGAGTACCTCAATCAAGCGCTAACCGATCTAATGGGTAACGGCATCGCCCAACAAATGGCACTGCTTTGCTCGATCTTTTTGATTTCTGGGATCTTGGATCTGCCCTTCACCTGGCATAAGCAGTTTGGGATTGAAGCAGCGTATGGATTTAATCGCATGACGCCGAAACTGTTTGTTTTGGATATGATCAAGGGCGTTGCGCTTGGCGCGGCCTTAGGTCTACCTCTGCTGTGGGTAGTACTTAGCCTGATGGCAGAAGCGGGTAACCTCTGGTGGCTATGGGCTTGGGCGGTATGGACCGTGTTTAATGCGCTATTACTTTGGCTCTTTCCTACGTTTATTGCGCCCTTGTTTAATAAATTCAAAGCCTTGGAAGAGGGTGCGCTTAAAACCCAAATCGAAGGCCTGCTGAAGCGCTGTGACTTCGCCAGCCAAGGCTTATTTGTGATGGATGGCAGTAAACGCAGCGCGCATGGTAACGCTTACTTCACTGGCATCGGCAAAGCAAAGCGCATTGTCTTTTTTGATACCCT
>DAIPIK010000004.1:0-22001 GCA_036770845.1 Polynucleobacter sp.
TCACAATCATTGAGCATGATGGCTTGCGATGTAGTGACAATGGCTTGCAAGCCAGAGCTGCACAGGCGATTTAAGGACATCGCTACCGACTCCATTGGCAAGCCCGCCTGAATCGAGGCAACACGCGCAACGTAGGCATAGCGACTATCGGTAGGAATGGTATTGCCCACCGTAACGTAATTGATATCCTGGGGGTTAACGCCGGATCGTGCGACTGCTTCTTTCATGACGATGCCACCGAGTTCGGATGGCTCCATACTGCTTAGGCTCCCATTAAAGGCGCCAATGGCAGAACGTACCGCACTTAATACAACGACTTCACGACTCATAGTAATCCCCTTAAATTAAGCATTGCATCTTAAAACACTCATTCTATATAAGCTTTTTTACCTGATTGCCTACAATTGAGCAATTAGGTCGTGCCCCTGTGTATCTACGATTGTTCCGCGCACAAAATCCCCCACCCGATAGCGTTTAGATGGCTTGCTCACTGGCAAGATTCGTACTATTCCATCAATTTCCGGGGCGTCGCCCGCAGTGCGGCCAATTCCACCGGCTTCGCTCACATGATCAACCAAGATCGGCATGCGCTGACCTACCCTACTTTTGAGTCGATTAACTGAAATTGCCTCGGCTTTTGCCATGAAGCGGGCCTGGCGCTCATCCCGAATCGATTGATCCAATGCGCCTGCAAGTGCATTGGCTGTGGCGCCCGCCACTGGCGAATAGGCAAAGCAGCCAGCCCGATCAATTTGCGCTTGATCTAAAAAATCCAATAGGTAAGTAAATTCATCTTCGGTCTCTCCAGGGAATCCCGCGATGAACGTACTTCGAATCACGAGCTCAGGGCAAGCAGCACGCCATGCCTGAATCCGATCTAAATTGCGTTCGCCACTGGCAGGACGCTTCATGCGCTTGAGCACATCGGGATGGGCATGCTGCAACGGAATATCAAGGTAGGGCAAGAGTCCATAGCCATGCTCTTTAAACTCAGCCATGATCGGCAATACGTCATCAACGTGGGGATAGGGGTAGACGTAATGCAAGCGCACCCACGCTTGATGTTCACGCGCAATTTGATTGAGGGCACTGACTAAATCCAGCATCTTGGTTTTGACTGGCTTGCCATCCCAAAAGCCCGTACGGTATTGCACATCAACCCCATAGGCGCTGGTATCTTGGGATACAACGAGTAGTTCTTTCACGCCAGACTCAAATAGACGCTTTGCTTCGATCAGCACTTCGCCAATTGGCCTTGAGACTAAATCACCACGCATGCTGGGAATGATGCAAAACGTACAGCGGTGATTGCAGCCTTCGGATATTTTTAGGTACGCATAATGTTTTGGTGTGAGCTTCACCCCGATGGGCGGTAGCAAATCCGTAAATGGATCATGCGGCTTAGGTAAGTGCAAATGAATCGCCTGCATCACTTCGGCTGTGGCATGGGGCCCCGTCACTGCAAGCACTTTGGGATGAATGCTTTTAATTAAATCGGAGCCATCGTCATTCTTACGTGCGCCAAGGCAGCCCGTCACAATCACCTTACCGTTTGCAGATAAGGCCTCACCAATGGCTGCAAGCGATTCTTCGACGGCAGAATCAATAAAGCCGCAGGTATTAACTACGACTAGATCGGCACCCGAATAATCTTTTGCGGTCTCATAGCCCTCCGCACTCAATTGCGTGAGTATGAGCTCTGAATCAACCAGCGCCTTAGGGCAGCCTAAGGAAACAAAACCAACCTTGCCCGCCACAACTAATCGTTTTCTTTTTTAGGCGTGGGCGGCGTAAAAGGAAATCCTTTAAACAGACTTTGCGAACTTTGCATCTGTTCTTGCATCTTCATAAACAGATCTTTGCTCTGCTCCATGTAGTTGCCCATCAAGCCCTGCATCATCGGATTCTGCATATTCATGGCTTGCGCCCATGCATCGGCACCGCCAGTAACGCCTTTGGATTGATCGCTCAAGGTACCATGGATATCGACAAAGGACTGCATGGTTTTCTCCAAGTAATTGCCCATTAGGCCTTGCATGGAGTTGCCATAAAAACGAATAATTTGCGAAAGCATTTGTGAAGAAAAGACCGGGGAGCCGCAGGCCTCTTCTTCCAAGATAATTTGCATCAATATATTGCGCGTGAGATCGTCTTCGGTTTTGGCGTCGACCACCTTGAATGCTTCGCTCGCCATCACCAAGCCTTTGATATCGACTAAAGTCACATACGTACTGGTTTGCGTATCGTAAAGGCGGCGATTTGGATACTTCTTAATCAGCCGCTCTTCACCCGCTCGTTTTGTTCTGGTTGCCATATCCCCAATCCTCCGCACTACATAAATGCCATAACCGACAGTTTAGCTCCTCAATTATCCGGTATGGATACCGCCGTTGAGGGAGAAATCAGCGCCGGTAGCAAATGCAGCGTCGTCTGAGGCAATGTAGGCGCACATCGAGGCAATTTCATCGGGGGTTCCCAGGCGTTTAACTGGGATGGCAGACACAATCTTTTCGAGCACATCGGGCCGAATGGCTTTCACCATATCGGTGGCAATGTAGCCAGGCGAGACGGTATTAATCGTGACTCCTTTTCCAGCCACTTCTTGCGCCAGGGCCATCGTAAAGCCATGCAAGCCAGCTTTGGCTGTGGAGTAGTTGGTCTGCCCAAACTGCCCTTTTTGACCATTGACGGAGGAAATATTGATGACCCGACCCCAGTTGTTGTCGATCATGCCTTCGATGACCTGCTTGGTCACATTAAACAAGGAATTGAGGTTGGTATCGATGACCGCCTTCCAATCCTCAGGCGTCATTTTACGAAAGACACTGTCTCGCGTAATGCCGGCATTGTTGACCAAAATGTCGACGCGGCCTACTTCGGCTTTGACTTTTTCAAACGCCGCTACAGTCGATGCCCAGTCAGACACATTACCTTCGGAAGCAATAAAGTTATAGCCGAGGTCTTTTTGCTCGCCAAGCCAACGCTCACGGCGCGGTGAATTCGGTCCACAACCGGCAATGACCAAGTGGCCTTTTTTAGAAAGCCGCTGGCAAATCGCGGTACCAATTCCACCCATACCACCCGTTACATACGCAATTCGTTGTGACATCGTATTACCCTCTTTTCTCTATGTGTGCTGCATCTTTAAGGTATTGCATTGATTAATACAAATAATTACTTTGCTTCGTCTACTTTTTCTTTGACATACTTGCCTGGGGCGGCTATGCCTTTTTTATACTTTGCATTCCCAAAGCTAGCGCTCGCCTTTACTTGCTTACCGCCAAATTGGGCGAGCCATTCGGTGTAGTCTGGCCACCAACTGCCGCGAACATCTTTAGCGTCTGCAAGCCAATCATCCGCCTTTGCTGGTAATTTGGGATTAACCCAGTAGTGGCGTTTATTTTTTGCAGGGGGATTAATCACGCCAGCAATGTGGCCGGATGCGCCCAGTACAAAGCGGTTCTTGCCTTTAAGAATTTGAGTCGAGCGATAACCGCTATGCCACGGAACAATATGGTCATCGTGCGATGCATAAATGTAGGCTGGACAGTCAATTAATGAAAGGTCGACTTTTTCGCCGCACACCTTGAGCTTGCCCGGCTTAACCAATTCATTTTGCAGATAGAGATGGCGCAGATACCAGCAATACATGGCGCCGGGTAGATTGGTCGAATCGCCATTCCAATACAGCAAATCAAATGGCGGTGGCGAATTTCCCTTAAGGTAATTTTCAACTACGTAGTTCCACACCAAATCATTGGGGCGCAAAAAGGAGAAGGTATTGCCGAGATCTAGGCCAGACATCAAACCAAACTGACCTTGCTCGCCGCCGATGGTATTTTCACGAAGCTTAACTGTGTCCTCATCAATAAAAATATCTAAGATCCCGGTGTCACTAAAGTCAAGCAAGGTGGTGAGTAAAGTTAAGCTGGCAACTGGCTTTTGTTTGCGAGCCGCTAATACGGCTAACGCATTGCTCACCAAGGTTCCGCCGACACAAAAGCCCAGTAAATTAATTTGATCTAGACCGCCGATCTCTTTAGTGACTTCAATGGCTTTAATGACGCCATCGCCAATGTAATCATCCCAAGTCACTTTGGCCATCGATTTATCGGGGTTTTTCCATGACACTAAAAAAACCGTGTGGCCTTGGCTCACCATATAGCGCACCACCGAGTTATCGGGCTGCAAATCGAGGATGTAGTATTTATTAATGCACGGTGGCACCATTAAAAACGGGCGCTCAAATACAGTGTCAGTCAGTGGCTTGTATTGAATCAGTTCAAACAAGTCATTGCGAAACACCACAGCACCTTCGGTGGTGGCTAAATTGGTGCCAATCTCAAAAGCCGTTTCATCGGTTTGCGAGACTTTGCCTTTTTTTAGATCGCTCAGTAAATTCAGAATGCCGTTTTGAATCGATTGCCCCTGCGAGCTAATGATGTGCTCGAGCACTTCTGGATTGGTCGCCATGAAATTCGATGGCGAAAGCGCATCGACCATTTGCAGAGTGCTGAACAAAATGCGCTGCTTACTTTTTGGATCGGTCTCGACTGCCTCAGCCAATTCCATTAAATGCTTGGAGTTCAGTAAATACATTCCTGCAATGGCTTTGCTCCACGGCGATTGCCATGCATTGCCAGAAAAACGCCGATCTTTAATCTCAAGGGCGCCAGGATTGCTAACGTAGGCGGCCAATTCTGTCATGTAATGCTGCTGAATTTCCGACAAGCGCTCGGGCGGGATTAATGCCATGTGTTGCGGTGCCAAACTTGGCGACTTCCCAGACGGTATTCCAGTAAACATGCTTTTCTCTATTCTTAACGTGGCAAGCCGTACAGGCTTGCTGCATATGCTCATTCTCGTTTGAATGGGGCTCAAGGGTTATAAGCACTAACCCTAGCCCTAGAGCTTATACCCTTGCTTAGCGGCGCCAGATAAAAGCGGCAAATCGCCCAGACAGACCATCGCGACGATGGGAAAAAAAGTCGGCTTGGTCGCGAACTGTACAAAATTCCCCGCCATAAAATTGGTTTATGCCCTTGCTCTGAAGGCGCTGCCGAGCCAGTTGGTAGAGATTAGCCCAATACTTGCCCGGTTTGCCGTCGACCGCTATAAATGCCTCGGCAGGTACTGGAAGGCCGTGTTCTTCGCCATATGCATCAAACGCAGAACGTACCTCCTCGCCCACCTCAAATGCCTTGGGGCCAATGGCCGGCCCAAGCCATGCACGGTATTGGCCTGCATCGTTCAGCCCTGTTTTTACCTGCATCGTATCCACGGTATTTTCGAGAACGCCACCCAATAAACCCCGCCAGCCGGCATGAGCTGCCCCAATTACTTTGCCTTCCGGGCCCCTAATTAATACCGGCAAGCAATCGGCTGCCATCACCGTGAGGACCGTATTGGTTTTAGTGGTCACGGCTGCATCGGCCTCAATGACCTCCTCAGCATGTGCCAAATCGGCGTCCCAAACCCGGGTGCCATGGACCTGCTTCAGCCATACTGGCTCAGCCGGAAGCAAAGCCCGTACACGAACGCGATTTTCGCTAACGGCGAGGGGCTCATCATTGACGTAGCGCCCTAAGTTGAGGCTATCAAAGGGAGCTTTACTGATGCCCCCGGCTCGGGTAGTGCAGAAGGCCCCGATCTGAGGCGAGGCTGGCCAATTGGGAACAAGCACCCGCAACCCGTCGATGATTTGAAATTCGCTGCCTTGCTCACTCATGATGACAGGGGTGCCTCTAACTTAGGCTCATCCGGCAAATCAGCAGCAGTCATCCCGACCTCTAGCAATAAAGCCAGTAAATCGTCTGGCGGCAAACGGTACCACTGAACCAGTTGATTACTTTCGGGGTGAATCAAGCTTAAGGCATAGGCATGCAAGGCTTGCCGATGCAATGGCAACTCTTTGGCAACATTCGGCGCCTTCTTGCGATAAACCGGATCACCCAAAAGGGGAAATCCCAAAGACTCCAAATGCACCCGAATTTGATGGGTGCGCCCGGTTTCAAGGCGGCACTCCAAAAGTGATACCGGCACTTGTAAAAAGTGGCCATTGGCCAATCGACGGTAAAGGGTAATCGCAGGTTTGCCTTGAATCGAATGCACTGCCATTTTGAGGCGGTCGCGTTGATCACGCGCCACCATGGCTTGTATTTTTCCCTGCGCTGCGGGCGTTCCCCAGACCCAAGCTAAGTAGCGGCGGCCGACTGTGCGCTCTTGCAGCTGGCGTACTAATGCCGTTTGCGCAATATCGGTCCGCGCCACCACCATGAGACCCGATGTTTCTTTATCGAGGCGATGCACAATGCCAGCACGGGGCAACTGCTTCAGCTCAGGGTAGCGGAATAACAAACCATTGAGGAGTGTGCCGGACCAATTACCGGCAGCAGGATGGACCACTAAGCCTGCGGGTTTATTAATCACAATCAGGCTGGCATCTTCATGCACCACATCGAGGGGAATATCCTCCGCCTGAAAAGCAAATTGCTCCGGCATTTCTTGTGGATAGACTTTGACACTCTCGCCGCCCCGTAAAAGGTAACGGGCTCGCGTAACCTTACCGTCAACGGTCACCGCCCCTGCTTCAACCCAGGTTTTTAAGCGATTTCGGGAATAATCCGGCAAAGCACCAGCCAAAATCTTGTCTAGACGCTCCCCGGATGCCTCCCACGGAATTTCTAGGGCAATGAAATCCTCTTCATCGATATAATCAATTGGATTCGAATCAGGAGTTTTCGGCAATGCCACGCTTGAAGTACCCATATGTAGTCACAGCCGACAGTGTAAGGCCTACAAACGTAAGCCCGAATGGTTTGCCTCTCTCTTCCCGCATCAGCACATTGCTGCTGGGTTTTGCCTTAGTTGCTACCCTATTGATGAGTGGTTGCGCGAGCGATGGCAATAAAGACGAGACCGATGGTTGGTCTGAGACCAAGTTGTACAGCGAGGCCACTGAAAAACTCAAAGACAATGATTTTGCAAAATGCGGAACGTATTTTGAAAAGCTCGAGGCCCGCTTTCCCTTTGGCCCTTATTCACAGCAAGCTCAAATCAATGCCGCTTATTGTTACTGGAAAGCCAGCGAACAGGCACAAGCCTTAGTTGCGGTTGATCGCTTCATCAAACTCCACCAAGGTAGTCCTAATCTGGACTACGCCTTCTACCTCAAAGGCTTGATTACCTTTAATGATGATCTGGGCTTCTTAGGTAAGTTCACTGGCCAAGATTTAAGCGAGCGTGATCCCAAGGCGGCGCGTGAAGCATTCGAGGCATTTAAGGTAGTGGTTGATCGTTTTCCAAACAGTAAATACGCACCCGATGCGCTTGACCGAATGCGCTACATCGTCAACTCCTTGGCTGAGGCCGATGTCATCGTCGCGCGCTATTATTTTCAGCGCGGCGCTTACCTTGCCGCAGCAAACCGTGCCCAACTCGTACTCAAAGATTATGACCGTGCACCCGCAGTAGAAGAAGCGCTTTACATTTTGATCAAGTCATACGAACGCTTGGGCATGACGGATTTAAGTACAGACGCCATTCGGGTCTTTAAGCTGAATTTTCCCGATAGCCAAATGCTCGCTACAGGGCAGCGAGCCAAAAAACAGCGCTCGTGGTGGCAGATCTGGAACAGATAAGGTTCGGTTATTGCTTTAGGATTTACGAATCAACTCCACTGGCACTCGGGGTGCAAGCGCGCAGATGAGCTCGTAACCAATCGTGCCGGCAGCGGCAGCAACGATGTCTGCAGGAACCTTCTGCCCCCATAGCTCTACCCTACTTCCTATTTGTGCATTCGGCGCATTGCGTAAATCAACGGTAATCATGTCCATTGAGACGCGTCCCGCAATCGGACAGATCGTGCCAGCGCCACCGTTCTCAACCCATACCGGGGTGCCATCCGGTGCATGGCGAGGATAGCCATCCGCATAACCACAAGCAATCACTCCAATTCGCATTGCTTCAGGTGCTGTGAAACGACCGCCATAACCCACATGCTCACCGGCAGCTAAATATTGGATATCGATGATTTCACTGGTTAGGGACATCACAGGCTCAAGGTGTGCATGTTCAATATCCGCATGGATTCCGGTTGGAGAAAGTCCGTACAACATGATTCCAGGGCGCACCCAGTCGCCTAAGGCAGTTCGGTGCCACAGAATGGCAGCTGAGTTAGCGAGGCAAGTCTGGCCAGCCAGGCCATCGATCACTTTAGAAAAGCAGTCCATCTGCTCACC
Organism: Polynucleobacter sp.; assembly: GCA_036770845.1. Classification (GTDB taxonomy): domain Bacteria; phylum Pseudomonadota; class Gammaproteobacteria; order Burkholderiales; family Burkholderiaceae; genus Polynucleobacter. The sequence continues at coordinate 8,241 of DAIPIK010000004.1, forward strand.
TACGGTTGGCTTCTGATCCATTGCATCGGCATTGGCAAAGTGGGTCATGTGGTGTACTTGATGCCCTAATGAATGGAGCCGGTGGTACATATCCCGATAAGTCGTAGGGGAAAAGCCCAGGCGGTTCATTCCGGAATTGAGCTTGAGAAAAACCTGAAACGTGTGACTAGAGTGCTGAGCGAGGCGCTCAAGCAGTTCAACTTGTTCCTGGCAATGGACCACTAAATCACAGTCCAGTGGCACTGCTTCTGCGAGCTCTTCTGGCTTAAATAGCCCCTCGAGCAATAGGATGCGGCCTTGCCAGCCTTGACTTCGCAGCCACTGTGCATCCCGTAGATCAAGCAAAGCAAATCCATCGGTTTGGCTTAAGCCTTCCAGGATGGACTCGAGGCGATGGCCATACGCAGCGGCTTTGACAACCGACCAGATCTTCGCCTCGGGTGCAAGTGCACGCACCCTGGCTAAATTATGGCGAAAGGCCTCAATGTGAATGGATGCCAAAATAGGCCGATTCATATCTGAAACCCCTTTCATGTTTTAATGCTGTAAATGACTCGATTGTACGAATGAACCGTAGTTTTTACACCATTATGGCGGCGCAATTTTTTTCGTCGCTGGCCGATAACGCGCTCCTCATTGCGGCTATTGCACTCCTAATCCAGCTGGATGCTCCGGATTGGATGACTCCGTTGCTAAAGCTGTTTTTTGTCTTGTCTTACGTCCTTCTGGCCGCCTTTGTGGGTGCATTTGCAGACTCCAGGCCCAAGGGCAATGTGATGTTCATCACCAACACCATTAAGTTTGTGGGCTGTGCCGTCATGTTGTTTGGTAGCCATCCATTGTTATCGTACGCCATTGTAGGCCTTGGTGCCGCTGCGTATTCCCCTGCTAAATACGGCATCCTCACTGAATTACTCCCCCCAGAACGCTTAGTCGCTGCGAATGGCTGGATTGAAGGCTTAACCGTCGGCTCCATTATCTTGGGTACGGTGTTGGGTGGCGTACTGATTAGCGTTGGTGTTTCCTCGCGCTTATTGGGCTTTGACCTGCCCATGATTGAAACGGGCATCGACACGCCAGCCGAAGCCGCTATTTTGGTCATCATGATGATTTACATCATCGCTGCACTGATTAATCTCAAAATTCCCGATACCGGCGCGCGCTACGTCGCTCAAAAAACAAATCCGATTGAGTTAATTGCCGATTTTGCGCATTGCTTTAGAACCCTATGGAATGACCGTTTGGGTCAGATCTCCTTAGCCGTAACTACCCTCTTTTGGGGCGCTGGCGCTACTTTGCAATTTATTGTGCTCAAGTGGGCTGAAGTCGCGCTCAACATGAGTCTTTCGCAAGGCGCTATTTTGCAAGCCATCTCTGCCGTTGGCGTTGCCGGGGGCGCCATTTGGGCCGCTAGCCGCATTCCCCTAAAGCAATCGTTAAAAGTATTGCCATACGGGGTTGTGATGGGTCTTGTGGTTTGCGTCATGGCGATTTATCACATCGATATGATTCCGCCGATTGTGCTCGTCGAGTTTGACAAAATGAAGCTCACACTCAATCTGATTCCGCCGTATGCACTGCTGATCTTAGTCGGCTGGCTCGCAGGCTACTTTGTAGTACCCATGAATGCCCTCTTGCAGCATCGTGGCCACGTCTTGCTCTCCGCAGGCCATTCGATTGCGGTGCAAAACTTCAATGAAAATTTGTCTGTGCTCAGCATGCTGATGCTCTATGCCTTACTCATTTGGCTTGATGTACCGATCCCTTACGTTATTACTGGATTTGGCTTATCGGTCAGCATCATCATGATCCTCATCATGCGCCGGCATGCCCGCAACCAAGCAGAGTATGACTCACTGCACCTCATCGGTGAAAGCAAACACTAGTAATCAGTTTGTGGCTTGGCGTTTAAAGACTTTGCAGCACGGAGCGAGCGAGTAGTAAATCTTCCCATAGCAAGGCTTTCTCTTGTGGCCTTGCCAAGACTTGTGCCAATTCCAATGTTGCAATCAAAGGCACTTCTGCTTCGCCGTGCATCAGGGAGTGGATGGCGCCACGCAACTCAGCTAGGGGTGCATTTTCCCCCGTCAAGCGCTGCGCGCTCGCCGCGCCAAATGCAATTGCCACTTGCGGCACCGTAGCGGTTCCAATCAGCACATCCGGACTGGTCTTTGGGTCCTGCCAAACCCAAGCGCCCTGCGGCAATCCGAGCACCCGCACGATATTTTGAAACAACGTTAAGGCATCACCTTGGGGTTTGGTGCCAATAAAAATCCAACGACCGGTAATTTCAACAGCACACTCCGATGGGTTTGCTGTGGGCTCGGTGGATGCTTGCGGATTACCTTGAGGCACTTCTGGTGAATTTATAGCCGCGATACTACTGGATCGATCGACCCATTCTGTAATGCCCATTTCTTTTAGAAAAGAGGAGCGCATGTTCGCGTTATTGGATTGAGTGGGATTCATTGTGCTTCAAGGGTAATCGATTTTGCCATGACACCGGCATCTTCGCGCTCACCAGTCAATGCATCGGCTGGGTAATACGCTCTACGTACACCAATGATGTTGTAGCCCATGTGCTCATACAATTTCACTGCGGGAATATTGGAGGGGCGCACTTCAAGAATAATGCGACTCATTTTCTGCCGAATTGCTATGCCCTCAATGGCTTGCATCACGCGACTACCAATGCCATTGCGTCGCAATGCGGGATCAATGGTGATATTGAGTAAATGCAATTCGTCAACGGCCGGATACAAAATGCAATAGCCCCACAATCCAGGCAAATGCGGTGCTAGCTCTGCATTGGCCGCCACCTCCGGCCGAATGCAATAGGCCCAATGCCCTGCAGTCAGTGAATCCAAAAAATTACCTTGTGTCCAGGGATGACTATGCGAGATTGCTTCCAAGGACATGACCGCTCGCATATCCGATGGTTGCATCGGCGTGAAGGTCAATTGGGTATCCTGGGTGCTCGTCATTTGAGGCATTAATTAAAAGGGGGATTGCTGCAATCCAAAATAGAAGCTGCTATTTTGCACCACGTTCAGCGCTCGTCAGCGCTACTTTATTGCGGACATACAGAGGCTCTAATTGATCCACTGTAATGAGTTGGTGATTAGCCACCATTGCCTTTGCACAGCGCAGTACACCGCTAGCGCTCACCCCGAGAGTCCCATCCAACTGACTAGAGGGCATATGCTGCTCAAAATACGCGGGGTATTGGGTAACTGCACTGCCAAATACGCATTGGCTCATGCCCATTTGGATATCTTCTGGCTTACTCAGTTGAATATCGCCAAGGCGCTCAGGCAAAGCGATGCTTGTTCCACTTACTTGCCGATCCTGGTCAATACTGTAATTAGCCCAATAGACCTCGCCCATGCGGGCATCAATCGCCACCGTAAATTGGTGTTTGCCGTCTTCCATCATCTGTATCAATGGGTGGTCGATTGCACTAGCTGCGGTAGCATCCAGACTCGCAACTGGCGCTACTGGTATGTGGGTAGCAAGGGCTAAGCCTTGCACTACTGCTACTGCTAAGCGCACTCCTGTAAAGGCGCCTGGACCAATGCCTACAGCAATCGCATCCAAGTCCCGTAACGTCATTCCTTCTTGCTTTAGTAAATCAATAATCCATGGCAAGAGATGCTGGCTGGCACCCGGCCCCAGTAATTCATGACGCTGCACCAGGTTTTCAGTTGATGGATCAAGCGAGAGCGCAACCGAACACCAAGCCGATGAAGTGTCGATCGCCAGAATGCGTTTCAAGACGGGCCCTAGGAAGACAGTGCGTGAATGATGTCCGGCGGTGCCTGAACCAACTCAATCAGAACACCCTCACCCCCGAATGGAAATTCATCATTGCCTTTGGGGTGAATAAAAATAATATCGTGACCGGCAGCCCCTTTACGAATTCCACCAGGGGCAAAGCGCAGGCCCTTACTGCTGAGCCAGTCATGGGCTATCTGTAAATTATCTACCCATAGGCCAATGTGATTCAGAGGGGTTTGGTGTACCGCTGGTTTTTTCGCGATATCGACGGGCTGCATCAAATCAATCTCAACCTCATGCGCACCTTGACCGATCGCGCAGATGTCTTCGTTGACGTTTTCCCGCTCCGATACATAGGTATCTTTGAAGTTAAAGCCAAGCAAATCAACCCACAGGGAACGCAAGCGTTGCTTATCCTCGCCGCCAATGGCAATTTGCTGAATCCCTAAAATACGAAATGGTCTTGCGTCAGTCATGCTCGTCCTTTACTCAAAACGAATAATGATTTGGTCCACCGCGAGGCTATCGCCCTCCTTGGCCAGGATTTCAGAAACCACGCCGTCCTGCAATGCCGAGAGGGTGTTCTCCATTTTCATGGCTTCAATTGAGGCGAGTTTCTGACCTGCTGTAACGTGATCACCTGCACGCACCAATAACTTGGTTAAAAGGCCTGGCATCGGCGATAAGACCATTTTTGAGGTATCCGGCGGTAGCTTGATCGGCATACGCGCCTGCAACTCGGCGCCAAGTGGACTTAACACCATGCACTCATATTGCGCGCCATCGAGCGCCAAATAGTAACGAATGCCTCGGCGTTCGACTTGTGCCGATATGGACTGCGTGCCATTGATGGTGGCATTGAGCACAATTTGTCCTGGACGCCATTCACTGACAATGTCGTAGCGACTGATGCCCTCTGCGGTTTCGACATAAACTGAATAGACGCCATCCTTGAGCTCAACCCGCGTCGGTATGTCGATGGGATCATTCATCGAACCAACCCGCTTTCCAGTTACCAATACAAATTTTTTGGTAATTTTCATCTCATGACCTGGCAACTGACCGTCAATCACTTGAATGTATTCCAGGTAGCGTGTACGCATAAAGGTAGCAAGCGCAGCTAGGCGATTGGGATCGGCCGGCTGAACGGAGTCCCGCTGAAATCCAGTGGGGTACTCTTCCGGGATAAAGCCGGTTGTAAAGTCGCCCGAAACAAAGCGGGGATGTTGCAAGAGCGCTGCCTGAAAGGCGATATTGGAATGAATGCCCCGAATCACAAATTGATTGAGTGCGTGGCGCATTTTATGAATCGCATCCATCCGATCGCGGCCATGGACAATCAGCTTAGCAATCATCGAGTCATAGTACATCGGGATTTCACCGCCCTCATATACGCCTGTATCAACACGCACACCATTTTCTTCTGCTGGAGGACGGTATTTCACGAGGCGGCCCGTGGATGGTAAAAAGTTACGGAAGGGATCGTCGGCATTAATCCGGCACTCCATTGACCATCCGTCAAGCTTGATCTGGTCTTGAGTAAAGGATAGCTTTTCACCGGCAGCAACCCGAATCATTTGCTCGACTAAATCCAGTCCGGTGATGGATTCGGTCACAGGATGTTCCACTTGCAGGCGGGTATTCATCTCCAGAAAGTAAAAGGATTTGTCCTTTCCAACGACAAACTCCACGGTACCAGCCGATTGGTAATTGACGGCGCGTGCCAAGGCAACGGCTTGCTCGCCCATGGCTTTGCGGGTGGCTGGGTCAATAAAAGGCGATGGCGCTTCTTCAATTACCTTTTGGTGACGGCGCTGAATCGAGCAGTCACGCTCCCACAGATAAACAATATTTCCGTGGGCATCGCCGAGTATCTGAATCTCAATGTGCCGTGGGCCTTCGACAAACTTCTCAATAAACACGCGATCATCGCCAAAACTATTCAGGGCTTCGGTTCGGCAGGCTGTAAAGCCTTCAAAGGCTTCTTGATCGTTGTGTGCAACCCGTAAGCCTTTACCACCGCCGCCGGCAGATGCTTTGATCATCACGGGGTAGCCGATGTCCTTCGCAATCTGCACCGCTACGTCTGGACTATCAATCGCTTCGTTAAAGCCAGGAATGGTGTTGACCTTCGCTTCCATGGCTAATTTTTTAGAGGCGATCTTATCGCCCATGGCGGCAATCGCTGCAAACTTAGGTCCAATAAAGACAATGCCCTCTTCTTCGCAACGCCGAGCAAATTGCTCGTTCTCGGATAAAAACCCATAGCCGGGATGCACTGCTTGAGCACCAGTCTCTTTACAAGCCTGAATGATGCGGTCCATCACCAAATAGGATTCACGTGATGGCGCAGGTCCAATGCAGACTGCCTCATCGGCCAGCTGAACATGCCTTGCTTCGCGATCGGCTTCGGAAAAAACAGCAACCGTCTCAATGCCCATGCGTTTGGCTGTTTTAATGACACGGCACGCAATCTCGCCGCGATTGGCAATCAGTATCTTTTTAAATAGGGTGGTTTTCATATGATCTTGCTTAGCCATTACAGGGGAATATTGCCGTGTTTACGCTCTGGATTTTTGAGGTCCTTGTCTTTCAGCATGGCCAGTGACCGTGCAATGCGTTTACGTGATTCGTGCGGCAAGATCACGTCATCAATGTAGCCACGCCGACCGGCCACAAAGGGATTAGCAAACTTAGCCTTGTATTCCGCTTCGCGTGCAGCGATTTTTTCTGGATCGCTCTTCTCCTCGCGGAAGATGATTTCAACAGCGCCTTTCGGACCCATCACGGCAATCTCAGCCGAGGGCCATGCAAAGTTCACATCGCCCCTTAGATGTTTAGAAGCCATCACATCATAAGCGCCACCATAGGCTTTGCGCGTAATCAGGGTTACTTTAGGTACCGTGCAATCAGCATAGGCATAGAGTAATTTCGCACCGTGTTTAATAATGCCGCCGTATTCTTGAGCGGTACCCGGCATAAAGCCAGGAACATCCACCAGGGTGACAACGGGAATATTGAAGGCGTCGCAAAAGCGCACAAAACGGGCAGCTTTAATCGATGCTTTGATGTCCAAGCAGCCAGCCAAAACCAGGGGTTGATTGGCGACGATGCCGATGGTTTGCCCTTCCATGCGGCCAAAACCAATGAGGATATTTTTGGCGTAATCGGGTTGCAATTCAAAGAACTCACTATCGTCTGCAATCTTGCGAATCAACTCATGCATGTCATAGGGTTGATTGGGATTAGCAGGTACCAAGGTATCCAGTGAATAATCGGGCGCCTCATCGCGCCGCGCCGAGCGCAATATCGGTGGCTTTTCTTTATTGGATAAGGGTAGATAATTAAAAAAGCGACGCAAGACCATAATCGCTTCGACATCATTTTCAAAGGCCAAATCACACACACCAGAAACCGTGGAATGGGTTACTGCGCCGCCCAGCTCTTCTGCGGTGACGTCTTCATGGGTCACGGTTTTAACAACTTCTGGGCCAGTAACAAACATGTACGAGCTGTCTTTGACCATAAAAATAAAGTCAGTCAAGGCTGGTGAGTACACCGCGCCGCCAGCAGATGGGCCCATGATTAAGGAGATTTGCGGAATAACGCCGGAAGCAGTCACATTGCGCTGAAAGATATCGGCGTAGCCACCCAAGGAGGCAACCCCCTCCTGAATGCGAGCGCCGCCCGAATCATTGAGTCCGATGACGGGAGCGCCGACTTTCATGGCCTGATCCATGATTTTGCAAATCTTCTCGGCATGGGCTTCGGATAAAGAGCCCCCAAGAACCGTAAAGTCTTGTGAAAAAACAAACACCAGTCGGCCATTGATCATGCCGTAACCCGTGACAACACCATCGCCTGGCACGGTTTGATCTGCCATACCAAAATCGGTGCAGCGGTGCTCGACAAACATATCCCACTCTTCAAAGCTGCCTGCGTCCAAGAGCAATTCAATGCGCTCACGCGCGGTTAGCTTACCTTTAGCATGCTGCGCCTGAATTCGTTTTTGGCCGCCGCCAAGCCGCGCTAACTCCCGCTTGGCTTCCAGTTGATGGATGATGTCTTGCATACTGACTCCTTAGAAAGAGGTGTGGCCCATCGCTTCAAGTAAGCGCCTTGCAGCAACCGAGGGGGCGATGGTTCCGAGATTGACGGCCTTGCTCAGCTCGGGAAGCAAGGCCTGAACCGCAGGATTATTTTTAAACGCACTTTTAAGGCCGGCGTCAATTCGCTCCCACATCCAGGAACCTGCCTGCAGTTGGCGCCGGGCAGCCAATCGACCATTGGCGGTTTGCAGTTTCTGGAAGCGCAGAATGTGATCCCATAAATCGGTAATACCAGTCCCTTGCAATGCAGATAAGGACATGACCATGGGATGCCAATACTCGGCATCGTGCGTGGCGTGATCTGGATTTCCCTGAAACCCCAATAATCGCAGTGAGCTGGTAATAAATGCTTGTGCACGCATAGCGGCATTCGGATCAATGTCAGCTTTATTGATCACAATGAAGTCCGCCAACTCCATGACTCCTTTTTTAATTGCTTGCAAGTCATCGCCTGCGTTGGGCAATTGCAAGAGCAAAAATAAGTCCGTCATACCCGCTACGGCAGTTTCGCTTTGACCTACGCCCACGGTTTCCACAATCACAACGTCGTGCCCTGCCGCTTCAGCGACTAAAAGTGCCTCACGGGTTTTTTCAGCAACGCCGCCCAGCGTTCCAGAAGATGGACTCGGCCGGATAAATGCACTTTCATGCACCGATAGTCGTTCCATACGGGTCTTATCACCCAAAATCGATCCGCCCGATACGCTGGAGGATGGATCGATTGCCAGAACAGCCACGCGGTGACCGCGCTCAATTAAATAGAGTCCTAGGGTTTCAATCAGGGTTGATTTCCCTACCCCTGGAACGCCAGAGATACCCAAACGAAAGGACTTCCCAGTCTTTGGCAGCAAGGCATTGAGTAATTCATCTGCACGCTTACGATGATCGATGCGAGTCGATTCAAGCAAGGTAATGGCCTTGGCTAAGGCGCGGCGCTGCACTGGCCCAGGTGGACCCGTAATCGCATCAAACAAGGCTTGATCAGCAGCAGGCAGCATGGCGAATTAGAGCGGCTTTGCTTGTTTGCGAATTTGCTCGAGCACGTCTTTAGCAGAAGCAGGAATCGGGGTGCCGGGACCGTAAATACCCTTTACGCCTGCCTCATACAAGAATTCATAATCTTGTCGCGGTATCACGCCGCCAACAAACACAATAATGTCATCGGCACCCTGCTTCCGCAATTCAGCGATGATCGCTGGCACCAAGGTTTTGTGACCAGCTGCCAAAGTAGAGATGCCCAGTGCATGGACGTCGTTTTCAATCGCTTGGCGCGCGCATTCTTCTGGAGTCTGAAACAGTGGCCCAATGTCCACGTCAAAACCCAGATCCGCAAATGCCGTGGCGACGACTTTTGCGCCGCGGTCATGGCCATCTTGGCCGAGCTTGGCAATCATCACGCGAGGTCTGCGTCCAAAATCGCTCGCGAATTGCGCGAGCTCCCCTTTGAGTTTTTCCCAGCCCTCGGCTGAGTCATAAGCAGCTGCATACACACCGGTCACCTTTTGCGTATCGGCGCGATGGCGCCCGTAGACTTGTTCTAAAGCGTCAGATACTTCACCGACGGTAGCGCGCAAGCGCATTGCTGCCACCGCTAACTCCAATAAATTGCCGGTTTGATCTGCCGCCGCCTTGGTCAGCGCCGCGAGTGCAGCGGCTACTTTCTTACTATCGCGTGATGCCTTAATCGAATTTAAGCGCTCGATTTGGTTATCGCGCACTTTGTCGTTATCAATCACCAACACATCGACTAATTCTTCTTTATCCAGTTTGTATTTATTCACGCCCACGATGACATCGGCGCCTGAATCAATCTTGGCTTGCTTTTCAGCGGCAGCCGCTTCAATTTTGAGCTTAGCCCAGCCGCTTTCAACCGCTTTCGTCATGCCGCCCATGGCATCGACTTCGAGCACAATTTCCCATGCTTTATCGGCCATCTCTTGCGTTAGGTTTTCCATCATGTAAGAGCCGGCCCAGGGATCAATCACGCTGGTGATGTGGGTTTCTTCCTGAAGAATTAACTGGGTGTTGCGCGCAATCCGGCTGGAGGTTTCGGATGGCAAGGCAATCGCCTCGTCAAACGAATTGGTATGCAAGGATTGAGTACCTCCAAAGACTGCTGCCATCGCTTCCACTGTGGTGCGCACCACATTGTTGTAGGGATCTTGTTCGGTCAAAGACCAACCCGAGGTCTGGCAATGGGTTCGCAGCATCAGCGATTTTGGATTTTGCGGATTGAACGCTTTCATGATGCGCCACCACAGCAAACGGGCAGCGCGGAGTTTTGCAACCTCCAAGTAGAAGTTCATACCGATTGCAAAAAAGAATGAGAGGCGTCCAGCAAAGCCGTCGACATCCAAACCTTTGGCTAATGCAGTTTTAACGTACTCCTTGCCATCAGCCAAGGTGAAGGCAAGCTCCAATACTTGATTGGCGCCAGCCTCTTGCATGTGGTAACCCGAGATCGAAATCGAGTTGAACTTGGGCATGTGCTTTGCGGTGTACTCAATGATGTCGCCAATGATGCGCATGGATGGCTCGGGCGGATAAATGTAGGTATTGCGAACCATGAACTCCTTCAGAATGTCATTCTGAATCGTCCCTGAAAGCTGAGCCTGACTCACACCCTGCTCTTCGCCTGCGACGATGTAGCCAGCCAGCACCGGCAATACAGCGCCATTCATGGTCATGGATACCGAGACGGTATCGAGCGGAATGCCATTAAAGAGGATTTTCATATCCTCAACCGAGTCAATCGCAACACCGGCCTTTCCCACATCGCCAGTTACCCGTGGATGATCGGAGTCGTAACCCCGGTGGGTTGCTAAATCGAATGCAACGGAAACGCCCTGACCGCCGGCTGCCAATGCTTTGCGGTAAAACGCATTGGATTCTTCTGCGGTGGAGAAGCCGGCGTACTGACGGATGGTCCAAGGCCTTACTGCATACATGGTGGCTTGCGGCCCCCGCACGAATGGCTCAAATCCAGGCAAGGTATTGGCATACGGCAAGGCTGCAGAATCTGCTGCGGTGTACAAGGCTTTCAAGTGGATGCCGTCTGGCGTATTCCAGCCCAGCGCATCGGTATTGCCATTCGGGGCTGATTTTTGCGCTGCTTTTTCCCAATCGCTCAATTCCACTTTTTTGGAATCAGGCCACGGATTAGGCTTTGCATTCGATGAACTCATTCAACTTGCTCCTGTTGGCTTAGTTACGACATCATTCTTAATTAATCGTATTTTGCTTGACAAATCGACTTCTGTCTAGATATTGTATACATAATTATGAATACAATATCAGATAATATGCCATGAATTTAAGCAACAGACCGCTTTACCATGACGTTGCCGAGCGTCTCCGAGCCCAGATTTTTGCGCATACCTTGCCACCCGGTAGCTGGCTGGATGAGCAAAGCTTGGCTGTCACCTTTGGCATTAGTCGAACGCCCATGCGCGAAGCAATTAAGGTACTCGCCTCCGAAGGCTTGGTGACCATGAAGCCGAGGCGCGGCGCTTACGTTACCGAGGTGGAACGTGGGGATTTAGAGCAGATTTTTGCTGTTTTAGCTCAATTAGAGGGGTTTGCAGCCAAGGAAGTGGCTATTAAAGCCAGCGAAACGCAACTCAACCAATTGGATGATTTGCACCTCAAGCTTGAAAAAGCCGCTGCAGATCGGGATGTTGAGCAGTTTTTCGAGATCAACGTGCGCTTTCATGAGTTGATCATGGAGATTGCAGGCAATCGGTGGATGAATGGGGTTGTTGGCGACCTGCGTAAAGTACTCAAACTGCAACGTCGAGATTCGTTGGGCAGGTCTGGACGATTACAGAGCGCCTTAAATGAGCACCGTAACATATTGAAAGCATTGATAAAAAGGGATGGGGCTGCTGCACAAGAAGCCATGCAGGCCCATCTTGCGCGCGGGCTCGAGGCCACGCGCTAGACAATTAAATTACTTCTTAATTACCATCGTGCCTGGCAATGAGGCAATGTAGGCTGCCATATTGCGTAAATCGGCATCGCTGTACTGCCCTACTTGAGAAACCATCACGGCATTTTTACGGCCGAATTGTGCGTTCGTTGATACCTGGTAAGAGCGCAAGGCGTAATACAAGTAATCGGAGTACTGCCCTGCAATCTTGGGGTATGCCGGGGCAACAGGCTCATTCAAATTGGCGCCATGGCAGGCAGCACAATTATTCTTTTCAACCAGCTCTTTTCCTTTTGCAAGATTGGAGGCGTGAGCGATACCAATGCTGGAAAGTAAAAGAGAAATAAGGAGTGCAACTTTCATAAATAGACCTCTAAATCGAAATTACTTTAAGGGATTTGCGGGAGAGGTCGAATTTTGTGCGGCGTAATACGCGCTCACATCGGCCATATCTTGAGGTGTCATGCTGCCAGCAATCGAGCGCATCGTGGGATGCTTACGCTCCCCTGACTTGTACGCTTCTAGGGCAGCGTAAATATAGGCGGCATTTTGTCCGCCAATTTTTGGTACGCGATAGACCAGAGGGTAATCGGCACGGTACTCCGGAATGGCGTGGCAACCCGTGCAGAGCCAAACCTTGGCTTGACCAGCGGCGGCAGAACCTTTGACGTCCTGTGCCTGCGTATTAAGAGATAGTGCAGAAAATCCAACACCGACAGTGAATATCAGTGTGGACAATAAACGGTTCACGGCAAGTTTTTTCATGGAAATCATCAATATATAAAAAACAGACTAATTTGCTTGCAAGAGTATAGCGGACAGCGTCGAATTACTCATTTTTACAGCATTTAGCGGTAAGATTCTACCCTTCCCTTTATCCCTAAAAAGCACCTTTATATATGTCCAGCAAACCCATTAGCGATCGCCTTAAAGACCTTGGAATTGAGCTCCCCGCCACTGCAAGCCCTGCTGCCGCTTACGTCATGGCCGTGACCACCGGCTCTACCGTCTTTGTTTCTGGGCATATCGCCAAGCAAGCGGGCAAGCCATGGGTTGGTAAATTAGGTCTTGATATGGATACCGCTAGCGGCAAAGCTGCGGCTCGCTCGATTGCGATCGATTTAATGGCCACACTGCAGTCGCATCTTGGCTCATTGGATCGCGTTAAGCGCATTGTTAAAGTAATGGGACTCGTTAACTCGACCGACCTCTTTACTGAGCAGCATCTGGTGGTGAATGGCTGCTCCGAGCTTTTATTTGACGTCTTTGGTGAAGCCGGCAAACATGCTCGCAGCGCCTTTGGAGTAACTCAAATACCCCTTGGCGCCTGCGTTGAAATTGAACTCATCGCCGAGATTGAGTAGCGCCCAGTAGAAAAGCCATGCTGACAATCGCTCAGCCTGGCTTGATCTTTTCTAAAGCAGTGACTTAATTCGGGCTCAGCTTTCCGTCTTTTAAGCGCGGCTCTAAATAATGGCCCTTGCGCGCGCGGTTACCCGCAAACGATTTCAGTGTCTTACTGTCGAGGCTTAACTCAGTTGGTTTTCCTGCGCGGCCTGCGCCAGAGTAAGTGGCGCCCTCTGGACCCACGGCAATGGCTGACGCCAAGCGCTCTTTGGCATCCAGGCCCATCAAAATGACACCCTTACCGCCGGTTGGTAGGCGCTTGAGCTCATCGAGCGGGAACACCAATAGCCGCGCACTTTCCGATAAACAAGCGACGTGTTTCATGCCAGGGCGTACCTTGCTTGCGCCTAGTGGCGCATCGCCAGCGCTGAACTTGCTATCAACGCCAATAAAGGATTTACCTGCTTTGTTGCGGGTGAGCATATCGGCCACATTCGCCAAGAAGCCATTGCCTGCCCGTGTTGAAATCAATACCAAATCATCCAATTGGCCAGCGTAATAGGCCGCCATTTGCGAGCCTGCTGCTAAATTAATGAAGCT
>DAIPIK010000005.1:0-21056 GCA_036770845.1 Polynucleobacter sp.
TTACGCCAACAAGTAATGGAGTTTTGGGAAAAAGAAGGCCGTCCTGACTTTGCGAAAGGCGAGCGCCTAGTCCTGTCCTTTCATGGTCTGCCCAAACGGAATTTATTGAAGGGCGACCCCTATCATTGTGAGTGCCTCAAAAGTGGCCGCTTACTGGGCGAGGCCTTGGGACTTGTTCCAGGGCAATACATCGTGACCTTTCAATCGCGCTTTGGTAAGGCAGAGTGGCTAAAGCCCTATACCGCGCCTACCCTCGAGCAGCTTGGAAAAGAGCAATGTCCTCGGGTCGATATTTTTTGCCCTGGATTTCCGGCGGACTGCTTAGAGACCCTAGAAGAAATTGCCATGGAAGGAAAAGAAATTTTCATTGAGCATGGCGGTAATGATTACCGCTACATTCCATGTCTGAATAACAGTCCAGCGTGGATTAATGCACTGCATGCGATTGCTGCGGATCACATGGCTACCTGGCCGCTGACTGAGGAATCGCCTGCGGTCTTAGCAAAGCGTAATGCCCTAGTAGCCGTTGCCGAGGCACATATCGTCAACCCCACTGCCCCAGCCGCCCCCTTGAAATAGCATGATTTGCGCCCATATGCAGATGAAGTAAGTAGCAGCAAGTGTGCGCAAAGCCACTTCCCTTCCGAAATGACCAAAGCGATTTAGACCCATGACACAAGAAAAACCTGATTCAACACCAGAAAATCAAGCTGAAGCAGCGGCAGATACAGCCGCCAACGCCGCAGAAGCAGCGGTAGAGCAGACTGCCGAGCAGCAGCTGGCCGAGCTGCAGCAAAAGTTAAGTGAGATGCAAGATAACTTTTTGCGTGCCAAGGCCGAAGGGGAAAACATCCGTCGCCGCGCAGCAGAGGACATTGGCAAGGCGCATAAATTTGCCATTGAGGGTTTTGCTGAGCATTTAGTACCGGTTGCCGATAGCCTATATGCCGCCCTTAGTGCCGAAGCAGTCGATGCAAAAGGCTTTAAGGAGGGGTTAGAGATCACGCTCAAGCAGTTAATGAGCGCCTTTGAAAAAGGACGCCTAGTCGAAATTAATCCTGCCAGCGGCGATAAGTTTGACCCCCATCACCATCAAGCCATCTCGATGGTGCCCTCGGAGCAGGAACCTGGAACCGTGGTGAGCGTGTTGCAGCGCGGCTATTCCTTGGCAGATCGGGTTTTAAGGCCCGCCTTAGTGACCGTGAGTCAGTCGGCATAGCAGCGAACCCCAGCATTTAGGTCAAAAAAAGCGAATAAATTGGTTTTTCTGGGTTTTAGCCCCTTGAATTGACCTTTTTTGACCCCAAATACCTTACATCAGACGTAATAACGCGACTTTAGCGCACACCTTATTTTTAAGCGGAGTAGATATGGGAAAGATTATTGGAATTGACTTAGGAACCACCAACTCGTGCGTTTCTGTAATTGAAAACGGCACCCCTCGCGTGATTGAAAACGCCGAAGGCGGACGTACAACCCCGTCGATTATTGCCTACATGGAAGACGGCGAAGTGCTTGTTGGCGCGCCTGCGAAACGCCAATCGGTTACCAACCCACGCAACACCGTGTATGCGGTAAAGCGCCTGATGGGCCGTAAATTTACCGACAAAGAAGTACAAAAAGACATCAGCCTCATGCCATACAAAATTATTCAAGCGGATAACGGCGATGCATGGGTTGAGGCCCGTGATAAAAAAATGGCGCCACAGCAGGTCTCTGCTGAAATTCTGCGCAAAATGAAAAAGACGGCAGAAGATTATTTGGGCGAAGAAGTGACGGAAGCGGTCATTACTGTGCCGGCTTACTTTAATGACAGCCAACGCCAAGCGACGAAAGATGCCGGCCGTATTGCTGGCCTCGAAGTCAAGCGCATCATCAATGAGCCTACTGCTGCTGCCTTGGCATTTGGCCTGGATAAGCAAGAAAAGGCGGATCGCAAGATTGCCGTTTATGACCTCGGCGGTGGAACCTTTGACGTCTCCATTATTGAAATTGCCAACGTCGATGGTGAAAAGCAGTTTGAAGTACTTTCCACCAACGGCGATACCTTTTTGGGCGGCGAAGATTTTGACCAGCGCATCATCGACTGGATCATTGATGAGTTCAAAAAAGAGCAGGGCGTTGATCTCAGCAAAGACGTGTTGGCATTGCAGCGTTTGAAAGATGCAGCAGAAAAAGCCAAGATTGAATTGTCCTCATCACAGCAAACCGAAATCAATTTGCCATATGTCACCGCAGACGCTAGCGGTCCTAAGCACTTGAACTTGAAGCTCACCCGCTCCAAACTCGAGTCCTTGGTGGAGGAGTTGATTGAGCGCACCATGGGCCCGTGCCAAATGGCACTCAAGGATGCGGGCGTATCTGCATCCGACATCGATGATGTGATTTTGGTGGGCGGTCAAACGCGCATGCCAAAAGTGCAAGACAAAGTAAAAGACATCTTTGGTAAAGAGCCACGCAAAGACGTAAACCCAGACGAAGCCGTTGCTGTTGGCGCGGCGATTCAGGGATCCGTTTTATCGGGTGATCGCAAAGACGTTTTGTTGCTGGACGTGACGCCACTCTCCTTGGGTATTGAGACCTTGGGCGGCGTGATGACCAAGATGATTCCTAAAAATACAACCATCCCAACCAAGCATGCACAGGTCTATTCCACAGCGGAAGATAACCAGCCTGCGGTCACGATTAAGTGCTACCAAGGCGAGCGTGAGATGGCCAGCGCCAATAAGTTATTGGGCGAATTTAATTTAGAAGGTATTCCACCGGCTGCGCGTGGTACCCCACAAATTGAAGTCACCTTCGATATTGATGCCAACGGTATTTTGCATGTCGCCGCCAAAGACAAAGCCTCTGGCAAAGAAAACAAAATTACCATTAAGGCCAATTCCGGCTTAACCGAAGAAGAAATTCAGCGGATGGTGAAGGATGCCGAAGCCAATGCAGCCGAAGACAAAAAAGTATTGGAGCTCGTCACCGCCCGTAATACGGCAGATGCTTTAGCTCACTCGACTAAGAAAGCATTGGAAGAGCATGGCGCGAGTTTAGAGGCGGCTGAAAAAGAAGCAATTCAGGCTGCTTTAAAAGAACTCGACGAAGCGATTAAAGGTAGCGACAAAGCGGCAATCGAGGCGAAAACCGAAGCGCTTGGTAAAGCGAGCCAAAAGCTGGGCGAGAAAGCCTTTGCTGCTGAGCAAGCTAAGGCCGGCGGCGGCGCTGCCCCTGGCGCTGCTGGTGCGAGTGCATCGCAAGGCGGCCCAGCCGATGCGGATGTGGTCGATGCCGACTTTAAAGAGGTTAAAGAGGATAAGAAATAATCCGCTTTTTACGTAAGCAGTAAATGCAAGTCGGCCTAGAGCCGACTTGTGTCGTTTTAATGATGCTGAGAGGAAGAGGCTGTGGCTACAAGTAAACGCGATTTTTATGATGTATTGGGCGTTGGAAAAAATGCTAGCGACGAGGATTTAAAAAAGGCGTATCGCAAATTAGCGATGAAGCACCACCCCGATCGCAATCCCGATAATCCGGGTGCTGAAGCCAAATTCAAAGAGGCGAAAGAGGCCTATGAGATGCTCAGCGATCCTCAAAAGCGTGCTGCCTATGATCAGTATGGCCACGCGGGCGTCGATCCCAATATGGGCGGCGGTGGATTTGCAGGCGGCGGTTTTGCGGATGCCTTTGGTGATATTTTCGGCGATATTTTTGGTCAAGGTGGTGGCCGCGGTGCGGGCCCACAGGTCTATAAAGGCGCCGATCTGCGCTACAACATGGACATTACTCTTGAGCAAGCAGCCGAGGGTTATTCCACCCAAATTCGGGTGCCCAGTTGGAGCAATTGCAAGCACTGCAGTGGCACTGGCGCCGAGCCCGGAAGTAAAGTCGAAACCTGCCCAACGTGCAATGGTCAGGGGCAAGTGCGGGTTGCGCAAGGATTTTTTTCAATGCAACAAACCTGCCCCAAGTGCCGCGGTACGGGTCAATATATTCCAAAGCCATGCAAGCAATGCCATGGTAGTGGAAAGCTAAAAGAACAAAAGACCTTAGAGATCAAAATTCCGGCGGGCATCGATGATGGTATGCGCGTGCGCTCGGTGGGTAATGGTGAGCCTGGCGTTAATGGTGGCCCCAGTGGCGATTTGTATGTCGAGGTGCGCGTGAAGCCGCATCCCGTGTTTGAGCGCGATGGCACTGATCTGCATGTGCAAATGCCGATTTCGTTTGCGACCGCAACCATCGGTGGCGAGATTGAGGTACCAACATTAACTGGCCGGGTTGAGTTTCCAATTCCAGAAGGGACTCAGACGGGCAAAACATTCCGCTTGCGCAATAAAGGCATTAAAGGATTGCGCTCAGCCGTTGTGGGTGACCTGTTTGTGCATGTGATGGTGGAGACGCCAGTGAAGTTGTCCGATGAGCAAAAGGAACTACTCAAGCAGTTTGATGAGAGCCTGCGGTCGGGTGGCGCTAAACACAATCCCCATCAAAAAGGGTGGTTTGATAGCGTTAAAAGCTTTTTTAGCTAAAAGCTGAAATTCGCTAGGAAGCGAAGCCGTGTTCCGGACCCGGAAAACGGCCCGCTTTCACATCGCGAACAAAGGCTTTGACTGCCGCCTCGATGGAGGGTTTACCTTCCATAAAATTCTTGACGAACTTGGGCGGCTTTCCAGGACTAATTCCGAGCATGTCCGGTAATACCAATACTTGGCCTGAGCAGTCTGGTCCAGCCCCAATGCCAATCGTTGGAATGGATACCGCTTCTGTAATTTTTTTCCCTAAGGCCGATGGAATAGCCTCTAGCACCAGTAGTTGGGCGCCAGCAGCAGCACATGCCTGCGCTTGTTCCAGCATCAGCACTGCCGCGTCTTTGTTTTTACCTTGCACTTTGTAGCCACCAAGTAAATGCACGGATTGCGGTAATAAACCAAGGTGAGCGCATACGGGTACGCTGCGCTCAACCAAGTGGGCAATGATGTCCACTTGCCAATCGCCCCCACCCTCTAACTTAACCATGTCGGCACCCGCACGCATCAGTTCGGCGGCAGACTCTAAAGCAAGGTAGGGGTCGCCATAACTCGCAAAGGGTAAATCAGCCATCAAAAAAGCTTTGGTATTAGCCCGAGCAACACACTGAGTGTGATATGCCATCTCGTCAACGGTAACCGGTGTGGTGCTGTTGTGGCCTTGCACGACATTACCAAGAGAGTCACCCACCAAAATCACATCAATGTCGCAGCGATTGAGGAGTGCAGCCATGGTTGAATCGTAGGCCGTCAGGACGGCAATTTTTTCCTGCTCTGCATGCATCGAGAGCAGTTTAGAAATCGTAATGGGCTTTTCGCCTTGCAAATAACTCATACCGCGAGTGTAATGAATTAATGGGCCGAGGGGCGATATTCGGGTTTTTCGTCGCTGGCGCAGTTGCGGCAAGTCAGTTTTTCAATGCGCTGATGCGCTACCTGGGGCAGGTAACTTTTGAGTGCGCCAAACTCTGGCAGAAAAAAATCCGGGGCAATTTCTAAGAGTGGCAATAATACAAAGGAGCGCTCGGTAATGCGGGGATGGGGTAAGGTCAGTTCGGAATCGCCTTGCGAAACCCCTTCAAAATACAAAATATCAAGATCGAGCGTGCGCGGCGCATTTTCGTAGGGACGCTCGCGACCAAATTGCTGCTCGATGGTTTGGCAGACATGCAGCAAGCCATAGGGCGTTAAGTCCGTCTCAATCTGCACTACTGAATTAATGTAGTCGCCACCCGTTGCCTCCACTGGCGCGCTTTGGTAAAGGCAGCTCTTATAGATGATTTGCAGTTGGCTACGCAAAGCCAAGCAAACCATGGCATCGGTAATGATTTGGCGCGTATCGCCGACATTGCCGCCAAATCCAATAAATGCTTTTGCCATAGTGAGTCCCAACTGAATATTTGAGTACTTTACTGAAGATTGCCAAAACGTGCTCGGCAGCCCTGATTTAGTCGGTAGTAGCCTGATCAGGAGCTGCTGCAGTGGCCGCCTTGGGTTTACGCCGCCTGCGGCGTTTGCTTGCTGGACCGCCCGCGCTGAGGGTGGAAACCTCATCTTTGACGGCGGCCAATAGTGCTTCTTGTTGCAGCGGGTCGGCATCAATAAAGCGAGTCCACCACTGCCCCAAGCTTTCTGGGCGCTCACCCGTGGCGCAGCGGAGCAACATGAAGTCATAACCCGCCCGAAAGCGCGGTAGCTCCAGCATGCGTTGCGGGAAACGACCAATGCGTTTATCGAATCGCGGTTGCAAAGCCCAGATCTCACGCATATCGGCCTCGAAGCGGCGTTGAATCATCATCCCCTTGCTTTGGGTTGCGATCACGTCGTCCATGGCGTCATGCAAAGCGGCAATATTAGCCATGCCAGCAGCCAGATTTTTTTGCCATGTACTGAGTAGTTCAGGCCACAGTAAGGTAGCAAATAGAAAGCCGGCTGAAACGCCTTTGCCGTTCTGAATCCGTTCATCGGTATTGTTTAATGCCAGGCGTATAAACGCTTCGCTGCCTGGAACACCTGCTTTGGGGTCGAGTGCGGAATCCAGTAAGGGCAATACCCCATGGTGCAGCCCTGCTTCCCGCAAGCCCTGAATTGCTTGCCACGAGTAGCCAGACATGAGCAGCTTGAGGATTTCATCGAAGAGCCGAGCGGCGGGCACGTCATGAATCAACTTAGCCAGTTTGGCAATCGGCGCGCGCGTTTCGGGGGAGAGTGTAAAGCCTGTTTTGGCCGCAAACCGAATGGCCCGCAACATGCGCACCGGATCTTCACGGTAGCGTTTGGATGGATCACCAATCATGCGCAGGGTGCGTTGCTGCATGTCTGCCATGCCACCGTGGTAATCGAGGACGGTTTCAGTGGCGGGATCGTAGTACATGGCATTAATCGTGAAGTCACGCCGCGTAGCGTCTTCCACTTGAGTGCCCCAAACGTTGTCGCGCAGAATGCGGCCGCTGTCAGCGACGTGGTCACCTGCATTTTCAAGTAATGCCCTGAAGGTGGAGACCTCAATAATTTCAGGACGCTCTTTGCCAAAAAAAGTGACGTGCACAATCTGAAAGCGGCGCCCGATTAAGCGTGATTTCCGAAACAGCTTTTGTACTTGCTCCGGTGTGGCATTGGTTGCCACATCAAAGTCTTTTGGGCCAATACCAAGCGCAAGATCACGTACTGCGCCGCCAACGATGTAAGCCTGGTAGCCTGCCTGCTGCAAAGTATGGGTTACTTTGACTGCATTTTTGGAAAGGAGCTGCGGGTCAATCCGATGGGCTTTTTTTGTAATGCGCTTCGGGGCGCCGGCAGCAGTTGATTGCGTCACCTTGGCTCGGGGGCTGCGGCGGAAAATACGCTGTATTAACTTGGTAATCATGCGAACAGTTCCAGAATAGGCCATTGCCTTTTTTCAGCTTCTCCGCGCAAGCGGGGGTCTGGATTGGTTGCAATCGGATGACTCACCGCTTCCAATAAGGGGAGATCATTGAGTGAATCGGAATAAAAATAGCTTTTCTCCATTTGCTCCATGGTGTGGCCCATCGAAGTCAACCAATCTCGCACCCGCTGAATCTTGCCTTCCCGAAAACTGGGAATGCCATGCACCGCACCCGTAAACATTTGGGTCGCCTCATTATTAATAGTGGCAGGTTCAGTGGCCACCAAGTGTGCAATCCCAAATGCATTGACAATCGGACGAGTAACAAAGCTATTGGTCGCAGTGACAACGCAGCATAGATCGCCAGCATCTTGATGGCGCTTTACTAAAGCAACTGCGGCCGGATGCAATTTGCCGACAATTACTTCCGCCATAAATGCATCATGCCATTGCTGCAGCTGGGCGCGCGGATGCTCGGAAAGCGGCTTTAATGCAAAGCGCAGAAACGCATCGATGTCTAACTTACCAAGCTTGTAGTCAGCATAAAACTGATCATTTTTCTGCGCATAATCAAGCGCATCGACAACCCCTTGGCGGACTAAAAATTGCCCCCACTCGTAATCACTGTCGAAGGGCAATAGGGTGTGGTCTAGATCAAATAAAGCAAGTTGGGTCATCGGCTCATCAATTCATTATTCGGACTGCTGGAGAGCTGCAGTAATTCGCGTACTAAGGGCAAGGTAACCGCCCGCTTTGTTTCCAAGGAGTAGGCATCCAGGGCATCGAGTAGCGCCATGAGATTAGGCATATCCCGGTAAAAACGACTCAAAAGCCATGGCAGAACATCGGGCGAGAGTACCAGTCCACGATCACTCGCCGCCTGCTCTAATGCCTGTATCTTCTCATGGTCACTGAGTAGGTGGGTCTGAAACACCAGGCCCCAAGCGAGGCGCGTTCGTAAATCTTCCCGTAGCTTGAGGTTGGCAGGAGCATCGTTGCCCGCCATAAAGACGAACAGTTGCTGACTATCCCGTACCGCATTGAGAACGCGAAAGAGTGCGCTACTCAAGCGCTCGTCAAGAAGGTCCACGTCGTCTACAGCAATCGCGGTTGGAATCGCAGCCTTTAATTGCTGCGGAAGTTCTGCTTCCAGTTTCACCCAAGCACTTGGCTCATCGCTCCTTAAGTCGTAATAAGAGAGTGAGGCGTTTTGCGCCGCATGCATTAGGGCGCGTAACAAATGGCTGCGTCCTGAGCCAGGCGCTCCCCACCAATAAATCCAGCGGTGGTTTAGGGGGTTTGCATCGATTATTGCTGGGGTCGCGGAGGGGGCAGCCCACTGCTCGGTGATTTTTTGTAGTGTAGAAATGAGCGCGCGGTCACCGCCAGGCAAAAAATTACCTAAGCTTGCTTGGTGCGCACGACCGAGGTCTAAGGCAAATTGCCGTGGCAGGGCATTGGAACTCATTTACCTTGGTACCAGCTACTCTTAATGTACAGGGACCAGCCAAATTGAATGAGTACCAAGCTGACGGCGCTAGCGGGCAGTGCGAGCAAGACGCCAAAAAACCCAAAGAGTTTGCCAAAAATAATTAAGGCAAACAAAACGGCAACGGGGTGCAGGCCAATACGTTCACCCACCAGTCGCGGCGTGAGAAAAAAGCCTTCCAAAAACTGGCCAACACCAAATATGGCCAGCACCCAGATTAACTCCGTGCCAAAGCCGAATTGCAGGATGGCTGAGAGAATGCCAATGCCGAGTCCCAGGGCAATGCCAATGTAGGGAATGATGATCATCAGACCGGTAAATACACCTAAGGCAATGGCGCCATCCATTCCAACCAGACTGAGGCCAATGCTATAGAAGGTCGCCATCACTAAAATAACCAGAATCTGCCCGCGCAGGTATTGCGATAAAAGCCCGTCGGTGTGCATGCAGAGATGGCGCGCTGTTCCAGCAAAGCGGGGAGGAATGAAGCCCTCCAGCAGTTTGAAAAAGTGATTCCAGTCAATTAAGAGATAAAACAAGACAAACAAAATCAGAACTAAATTAACAAAACCATGCATTACCGAGCTACCCGATAAAAGAATCGTATCAAGCGTCGAGCCGACTAAGGCATCGGCATTCGTACTGAGGTGAGCTGTTACTTTTTGAGTCATGGTTTCGCGCAGCGCAGCCCAATCAAAATCAATGTGGTACTCGGTCAGGATTGGCTCTAACCACGCCTGGGTGTTTTGCACCCAAATGGGCAGCTTGGTTTTAATCAGGGGAATTTCATGGCCAAGGAGATTCACCAGCAGCATGAAGAGCCCAGTAACCAGGCTCAGGCCAAAAATAATCGTCAGGCTTGCTGCTAGGGCGCGAGGGATGTGCAGACCCTCCAGCCGGCTTGCTACGGGTCGTAGGGCATAGGCAAGAATAAAAGCAGCCAAAAAAGGAGTAAAAATTTCTGCCATGGGGCATTGATCCTCTAGAATTCAATGATTCTACCGATCAACGCACGCTTTCACCTTATTTCTAAACGCCCCCATGAGCTCATCCCCTAATTCCCAAGCCCAAAGCCTCTCGTACCGCGATGCTGGCGTTGATATTGACGCTGGCGATGCCCTGGTCGACCGCATCAAGCCGCTGGCCAAGAAAACCATGCGCGAGGGTGTTCTGGCTGGTATTGGCGGCTTTGGCGCCTTGTTTGAGGTGCCCAAGCGCTATCAGGAGCCGGTATTGGTATCCGGTACGGACGGCGTGGGTACCAAACTCAAATTGGCATTCGAATGGAATCGCCATGACACCATTGGCCAAGATTTAGTCGCGATGAGCGTCAATGACATATTGGTGCAGGGTGCAGAACCCCTCTTTTTTCTGGATTACTTTGCCTGCGGCAAGTTGACAGTAGATACCGCAGCAACGGTAGTTGGTGGCATTGCTACGGGCTGTGAGCTGGCCGGCTGCGCCCTCATTGGCGGCGAGACCGCTGAAATGCCTGGCATGTATCCGGATGGCGAATACGATTTAGCTGGCTTTGCTGTTGGCGCCGTTGAAAAATCCAAGATCATTAACGGCAGTCGTATCGTTCCAGGCGATGTCATTTTGGCCCTGGGTTCCAGTGGTGCCCACTCCAATGGTTATTCCTTGGTACGAAAGATTATTGAACGTGCTGGTGCTAAACCAAGCGATGACATTGGTGGACGTCCTTTGATTGACGTAGTGATGGCACCCACCGAAATCTACGTCAAACCATTATTGAAGTTAATTGGTGAAGTGGACGTGAAGGGCATGGCCCACATTACAGGCGGTGGACTAGTGGACAACGTACCCCGAGTTTTGCCAGAACATACTCAGGCCGTTTTGCATCGCGACAGTTGGGTTCTGCCCGACTTATTCCGTTGGCTGCAAATGAAGGGCGGCGTGGTCGATGCAGAGATGGTTCGCGTCTTTAATTGCGGTATTGGTATGGTCGTTGTTCTGGCCAAAAGCGAAGCGGATAAAGCCCTCGCTTCACTCCAAGGGCAGGGCCTAAAAGCATGGGTTGTGGGTGAGGTGGTTGAGCGCGCGCCCAATGCAGCGCAAACGATTGTTATTTGATCGCACCCAGCTCTTGTAAGCAGTATTGCAGGGCTGCTTGCAAGCCGCTGGCATCAAACGGATTAAATACGTGCCGGCCGTCAATCGCCCTGAGCCAGGTGAGTTGGCGTTTACCCAGTTGCCGCGTTGCTGCTAAAGCCTTGTAACGCATTTGTTCTGCGTTGATTTGCCCTTCTAAATACTCCCACGCTTGACGGTAACCCACTGCGCGCATCGAAGGTAGGTCGGCATGGATACCCGGATGGGCGCGAAGCAAACGCACTTCATCAATCAATCCGGCTTTGAGCATGCCATCAAAGCGACTCTCTAAATTCTGATGCAGCTGCGCCCGCTCACTGGGTTCTAAGGAAACCAGTCGAAGCCAGCT
This sequence comes from Polynucleobacter sp., assembly GCA_036770845.1. Lineage (GTDB taxonomy): Bacteria > Pseudomonadota > Gammaproteobacteria > Burkholderiales > Burkholderiaceae > Polynucleobacter. Next base: position 11,334 of record DAIPIK010000005.1, read on the forward strand.
TGGAATCAATGAGCCTGCGCGACCGTCGTCACTGGGCGATTCTGCAAGCCAGGCTGACATCGGTTTGCCGGTGGACTGCACGACCTCTAAGGCGCGCTGAATGCGCTGCGAATCATTGGGCTCTAGGCGTGCCGCTGTAATCGGATCAACTGCCATTAACTCGGCATGCATGGCTGGCCAGCCGAGCGCCTTGCCTTGCTCATCGAGGCGCGCCCGAATGACCGGGTCTGCAGGCGGAAGGCTAGATAAGCCATAGGCAAAGGCACGCCAATAGAGCATGGTGCCGCCAACGATGACGGGCACATTGCCTCGTTGCCGAATTTCAGTGACGAGCCGCGTAGTGTCGCTTGCAAAGCGTGCCGCAGAGTAGGCTTCGGTTGGATCAAGAATATCGATGAGGTGGTGCTTCACCGCTGCGCGCTCAGCTAGGGTGGGTTTAGCGCTACCAATATCCATGCCCCGATAGACCAGTGCAGAGTCCATGCTGATGAGTTCAACCGTGATGTTGCGCGCCTGTGCCGCCTCTGCGAGCAACATGGCTAGGTGAGTCTTCCCGGAACCAGTAGGACCCGCTATTGACAGGAGGGGCTGTGGATGCAATTCAGTCGGCATGGCGAGTTGAATGCGATCGTTTTAATCTTAGCGAGCTTGACTTTCGAGGGTGGCAATATGGATACGAATCTCTTCCGCATCGCTCGCCTCGGGCGCTTCACTAATGTAGTGTTGCATGTCCTGCAGAGCCGGACGTACGTATTCCAGTTGGGCAAAAATAAGACCGCGATCGCGCACTTCCTCGATGGCGTCGGGCAACAAGATCACCAAGCGCTCCTGAATGCCAAGCAAGCGTTCCCAGCGTTCATGTTCGGTATAAATTAATTTGAGGTTGCGCAAAAAACGCGAGAGAATTTCTCGGCTACTGGACGCGCGCAAGAAAATACTTAAAGGAAGTGCAGTCTCACCCCGATACCCTTTCGCATCGAGGTAGGGATCGAGCATGGCTTGCAACTCGTCCTTAGAGTAGGTGGCGCCATTGAGCGGATCCATAATGATTTCACCTTGAGGCAAGGAGACGCGCATCATGAAGTGATTCGGAAAAGAAACCCCACGAATCTTTAGCCCGATTTGTTGACCCAGCTCCATCATCAGAATAGCAAGCGAGATTGGAATGCCGCGACGGCTCTCCATTACATGGTGCAGATAGGAATTCTCGGGCGCATAAAAGTCATTCGCGTTTGGACCAAATCCCAGCTCGGTATAAAAAAAATGCTTGAGTAGCTGTAGGCGCTGTACTTGCGAAGTATCAGAAGTGATGCGTTTTTTTAGTTTGCTACCGAGGGCATCAATTTCATCGAGCGTGTGCTGTACATCCAAATCTGGAAAGGCATGCTGCGCAATCGCAATCGCGGATTCGGTTAGCGGAAAATGATCATCCTCGGCAACGAGGGAAGTGAAGTAATCAAGTTGGCGTGTGGGCATACGGTCTATTTTGCATGACGCCGAAAATGCTGCCAACGAATACCCACAATCCAAAGGGCCATGAAATACACCACAGCGGCGCCTAGAACCCAGGCGGCCAGTAAGCCAACGCGTGTCCATGGCTCACTCTGCATGGCAATCCACTGGTGCAGGTTGGCACCGTAATAAAGCAGTATCGATAAAGGGATTAAGGCAGTGCCGAGTTGCAAGAGGTATTTAGCCCAACCAAAGCCAGCCGCAATTGCGCCGCGTCGATGCAAACCAATCCACAGTAGGGCCGCATTTAAGCAAGCACCAAGACCAACGGAAAGCGCTAGGCCGGTGTGGCCCAATAAAGGTACCAACACAATATTGGCTAACTGGGTTGAGATCAGCACCAGCAAAGCAATCCGCACGGGCGTACGAATGTCTTGGCGGGCATAAAACCCAGGCGCCAAAATTTTGATCAGAATCAGTCCAATCAGCCCAACGCCATAGGCGGCAAGTGCGTGCTGGGTCATTACGACATCGAATGCGGTAAAGCGGCCATAGTGATACAGCACCGCAGCGATGGGCTCGCCAAATAACAATAGGGCGATGGCGCAGGGCGCTGCCAGCAAGAAGGTGAGTTGCAATCCCCAAACCAAAAGCTCACTCGCTTGTTTTGTGTCTTGCTGGGCATTGGCTCGACTGAGGCTAGGTAGCAGCACAGTACCTAGGGCCACGCCCAGTAAAGCGGTCGGAAATTCCATCAGCCGATCGGCATACGACAGCCAAGAGACGCTGCCGGTTTGTAGGCGAGAGGCAATATTGGTATTAATCACCAAGGAGATTTGCGCAACGGAGACGGCAAATACAGCGGGCCCCATTAGTTTTAATACGCGGCGCGCTTCGGGGTTGATCCAAGCACTCCGAATGGCTTGAGGCAGGATGCCGATGCGTGGCAGTAAGCCAAGCTTTCGGAGTGCAGGAATTTGAATCGCCAATTGCAAAACGCCGCCCAACAGCACGCCGAATGCCAGGGCATAAATCGGTTGGTCAAGCTGGGGGGCAAGCCAAAGCGCACTGCCAATTAAGGCCAGATTCAGCAAAACGGGGGTAAAGGCTGGAATCGCAAAGCGCTGGAATGTATTGAGAATGCCAGCCGACAGCGACACCATCGAAATCAGCCCAATATAGGGAAACATAATTTGGGTCATGACCACACTGGCTTCATAAGCGGGACTGCCGCTAAAGCCGGTGGCGATCGCCAAAATTAAGAGTGGGGCGCCAACAATGCCTAGGCCCACGGTAAGCAAGAGGGCCCAAAAGAGGAGGGTGGCCACCGCATTAATCAGGGTTTTAGACTGGGCAGGATCATCCTTACTAGAAACTTCCCCCAAAATGGGCACAAATGCCTGAGAAAATGCCCCTTCGGCAAACAGCCTACGGAGCAAATTGGGTAGTCGAAAGGCCACATTAAAGGCGTCCGTCCACTCGGAGGCACCAAAACTACGGGCAATCAGGGTTTCGCGTAACAGCCCTGTAATGCGCGATAGCATGGTGAAGGAGCTAACCTTGGCGGCAGCGGAGAGCAGGTTCATGGGTCAATTTTCACCTATTTATCGGTCAACTGGGCTTTTTAACTGCTTTCAGGTAAAATCTTGGGTTTTGGTGAGCTGACTAAAGCAATCTTCAAGAAAACCCTCAAAAAGAGGATTTCCTTGTATAGGCGATTTACTCAGTTTGCTATCGAACGATTTAACTCATTGAAATGAAATAGGTAGGTTTAAACATGGCCAATACCGCACAGGCACGCAAGCGCGCCAGGCAAGCAGTAAAACAGAACGAGCACAACTCCAGTTTGCGCTCCAAGCTACGCACCTCCATTAAGGCTGTGCGCAAAGCAATCGATACCGGCGATAAAGCAGCCGCTGCGAAAGTATTTGTCGCTGCGCAAGCAACCATCGACAAAATTTCAGACAAGAAAATTGCACACAAAAATACCGCGGCCCGTCAAAAGTCCCGTTTGTCTGCAGCAATTAAGGCAATGGCAGCCTAAGACGTTTTTGTTTGTTTAGTAGTACCCAGCCATAGCCCGCTCCTTATTAGGGCGGGTTTTGCTTTTTAAGTACGGGTTTGTGATTTGGGTTCAAATTCGCATGCTTCCTCAATGGCCAAATCATTGTCTTTGGCAAAGTTGAGAACAAAGTCGAGGGCGCGTGGGTCGAGTTCATGCAGTCGGGTATCGATTACGACGCACTTGATCTGCGCTATTTGAACCGGCCTTGCATAGGGTGAATAGGTAAAGCGTGGATCCGCATGATCCCCTGGCGGCCTGAATGTAGCCATAACCCCGCAGAGTCGCTCGGCCCAATCACTCGGCCTAAATGGCTTGCCGGATGATGTAACGCCTTGGATAAACAGTTTTTTGTGGTTCAAATGGATGGGTATTTTGGTTACGGCATTCGTACCGCGTTACCCTATAGCTTAACAGTGTGGATTGCATTAAATCGACCCATTGATAAAGGCATCGTGTTTTGAAAATGAGATCAGTACCAACTCCTCGGAGAGCCTCATGAATACCTCCTTAGCAAAGCCCCAAGTGCCGGGCCAACTAAAGCATTATCTGCAATTTACCGATCTGACGCGCAGCGAATACGATTACCTCTTCGCACGTTCCGCGTGGCTCAAGACTAAATTCAAGAGCTACGAAACCTGGCATCCCTTGCACGATCGCACCTTGGCGATGATTTTTGAAAAACAGTCGACCCGAACTCGCCTGTCATTTGAGGCGGGAATTCACCAACTGGGTGGTCATGCGGTTTACCTCAATACGCGCGATACCCAATTGGGTCGTGGCGAACCCGTCGAGGATGCTGCTCAAGTCATTTCCAGAATGACCGACATCATCATGATTCGTACCTTTGGCCAAGACATCATTGAGCGCTTTGCCGCAAAGTCACGGGTTCCGGTGATCAATGGCTTAACCAATGAATTTCATCCATGCCAAGTGCTAACCGATGTGTTTACCTTCGTCGAGGCGCGTGGACCGATTCAAGGTAAAACCGTAGCCTGGGTTGGTGATGCGAACAATATGGCCTATACCTGGATTCAGGCGGCTGAAGTATTGGGTTTTCAGGTTCGCTTTTCTGCGCCCAATGGATATACCCTTGATCCCGCACGTTTAAGTGCGGCGGCAGCCAAGCACCTGACGGTGTGCAATAGCCCCGAGGATGCATGCAAGGATGCTGACATCGTGAGCACCGATGTTTGGACTAGCATGGGCTTTGAGGACGAAAATACCTCCAGAATGGCAGCATTTAAAAACTGGATGGTCTCCGATCGGTTGATGGCCTTGGCTAAGCCCGAGGCACTCTTTATGCACTGCCTGCCTGCCCATCGTGGCGAGGAAGTGACCGCTTCCGTGATCGATGGTCCGCAAAGCGTTGTCTGGGAAGAGGCAGAAAATCGCTTGCATGTCCAAAAAGCATTAATGGAGTATCTCTTGTGCGGCCGCTTGGATTAATGCATTGCCGTCTTGCCTTTCCTTTTTTAAAATAGCACTTGAATCAAAATTTTACGTAAAGCGAACACCTACATCATGTCGGAAATTAAAAAAGCAGTTTTAGCGTACTCGGGTGGTTTAGATACCAGTGTGATCTTGAAGTGGTTACAAGATACCTACCAGTGTGAAATTGTGACTTTTACTGCTGATCTGGGGCAGGGCGAAGAGCTTGAACCAGCACGCACCAAAGCCTTGAAATTTGGGATTAAGCCAGAAAACATCTTCATCGATGATTTGCGTGAAGAGTTTGTTCGTGACTTTGTGTTCCCGATGTTCCGCGCGAATACCGTATACGAAGGCGAATATTTATTGGGCACCTCGATTGCCCGCCCTCTGATTGCCAAGCGGCAAATTGAGATTGCGCGTCAGGTCAAGGCCGATTCGGTTTCGCATGGTGCTACGGGCAAAGGCAATGATCAGGTTCGATTTGAGCTGGGCTATTACGCACTTGAGCCAGGAATTAAAGTTATCGCGCCATGGCGTGAATGGGATTTGTTGTCCCGCGAAAAGCTCCTCGCTTACGCTGAAAAGCATGGTATTCCGGTTGAGATGAAGCATAAGCAAGGTGGCGCTCCTTATTCCATGGATGCCAACTTATTGCACATTAGTTTTGAAGGCCGCCATCTGGAGAATCCCAATGCGGAGGCAGAAGAGTCGATGTGGCGTTGGACGGTTTCCCCTGAGAATGCACCCGATGCAGCAGAGATCATTGAAATTGAATTCCGTGCAGGTGACCCGGTAGCCATTAATGGCAAAGCGTACAAACCCCACGAGCTCTTAGCTGAACTCAATACGCTCGGCGGGAAGCACGGCATTGGCCGTTTGGATTTGGTCGAGAATCGCTTTGTTGGCATGAAGAGCCGTGGCTGCTATGAAACCCCCGGCGGCACGATTTTGCTCAAAGCCCACCGCGGCATCGAGAGTATTACGCTCGATCGCGAAGTAGCTCACCTCAAAGACGATTTAATGCCACGCTATGCCAGTCTGATTTATAACGGCTATTGGTGGTCGCCAGAGCGCCTAGCGCTGCAGACCTTAATTGACCATACCCAAACCAGCGTCAACGGGGTAGTGCGCTTAAAGCTCTACAAAGGATCTGTCTCGGTGATTTCACGGGATTCTGCTAATACCCTGTTTGATCAAAACATTGCCACCTTTGATGACGATGGCGGCGCATATAACCAAGCCGATGCTGGCGGATTTATTAAGCTCAATGCTTTACGTATGCGCATTGCTGAAATTGCAAAACGTAAACGCGTCTCCAAGCAGTGAGTTAACACTTCCCTTCATACTTATTTAAATTCAGATAAAGAACATCACCATGCAATTCGATCACGTCTCCGTAGGAAAAAAAGCCAACGTTTACTTCGATGGGAAGTGCGTATCGCATACTGTTACGCTGGCTGACGGCACTCGTAAATCAGTTGGCGTCGTATTACCGAGCACCCTTCGTTTTGACTTGAGTACCCGCGAGGTCATGGAATTGGTTGATGGTACGGCTTATGTGAGTATCAACGGAGCACCCGAGCAAACCTTCGCTGCAGGCCAAAGCTGGGAGGTTGCCGCAGGGGGTTACTTTGTGATTCGTGCAGAATCACCCGTGCATTACGTTTGCCACTTCGACTAATTTATTGGCGCGGTAAGCCCTGGATCGCACTACCCGGGCCAATTGCCCGCTGACTAAACCATTGCCGGTTCATCTCTAAGGCATAGCGAATGGGCGCCTTTGGGCAGTGATTATTTAAAGTCTCTGCCTGCATTTCTTCAATGTTGACGATCTTGCCGTCATCGGCAAGAAAGGCAATCGCCAAGGGTATCTTGGTATTGCTCATCCAAAAGCAATGCGTTGCTTTTTGATCAAAGATAAATAGCATGCCTGAGTCGGTTGGCATCGAAGTGCGATTCATGAGTCCCACTTGCCGTGCTTGCGGCGTGCTAGCTACCTCAGCCTGTATCCGGTAGATCCCCATCTTTAATTCAATGATGGGAAGACTGGAATTGATACTTTGTGCCAGGCTCAAGCTCGCTGTCAGTCCGAGTAGTCCAGCAAAAAGGGTGTGGCGTATGAAAGTCAGCATGACTGGATTCTAAATAAAGAAATGAGCAAGCAAAAAATCAGGACGAAAAAAAACCCAGAGATCACCCTGGGCTTTTAATTTGATCAAGGACAGTGATCAAGCGCCTTGAATATTGGTCGCTTGTTTGCCTTTTGGACCTTGGGTAATGTCAAACGTTACCTTTTGGCCTTCTTTGAGGGTTTTAAAACCGCTCATCGTGATTGCACTGAAATGTGCAAACAACTCTTCTTCACCATCATCAGGTTTAATAAACCCGAAACCTTTTGCATCATTAAACCACTTAACAACTCCGGTCGCCATGCGAACTCCATTACATAAACTTGAAACAACCGTGAAAATGGGGGGAATACTTTTTAATCAGTCTCACTCCAAAACACGCCTAATAGAACCTCAACTTGAAGCACTACCCTGATTGTTTGCCCTTTTGGCGGGGGTGTCAAGGAGTTATGGTGTTATTCGTACTAGTAGAAACCCCTTTTTATCTCCAAAATCATCCCCATATGATCATTAACCCCAGTTTTTGCCGTTTTTTTGCAACATAACGTGGTTTGAGTCAAGGTTTCTGCCTTGTGTTTAGAATGGTTCATATGAGTCGCGCAATCAAAATCCCAGGTAATACCAACCCACTTATTCCGGGTATTGGCGACACCGCATTACTTGAAAAGCAGGCAGAGAAGCTGAAGGCTCCTGCCATGTTCAAAGTCATGCTTCTGAACGATGATTACACCCCCATGGAGTTTGTGGTGATGGTGATTCAGGAATACTTTAATAAGGATCATGAGACGGCCACCCGGATCATGCTCCAGGTTCATTTGGCTGGCAAAGGCGTTTGCGGAATCTTTACCCGTGACGTGGCTGCCACCAAAGTGCACCAGGTTGTTGAGCTATCCCGTGAAGCGGGTCACCCACTACAGTGCACTATGGAGGAAGCATGATTGCCCAAGAATTAGAAGTGAGCTTGCACATGGCGTTTGTCGATGCACGGGCTGCGCGGCACGAGTTCATCACCGTCGAACACCTTCTGGCCGCGCTCCTAGATAACGCGACTGCAGTCGAGGTCCTCAAAGCGTGCTCAGTCAACATTGCCGAGCTACGTGCTCAGCTTAAAAACTTTATTAATGACAACACCCCAGTTGTGCCTGGCACCGAAGAGGTTGATACACAACCGACGCTGGGATTTCAGCGGGTGATCCAGCGCTCGATCATGCATGTGCAATCGACTTCCAATGGTAAGAAGGAAGTGACTGGCGCCAATGTCCTCGTTGCCATTTTTGGTGAAAAAGATTCGCACGCGGTGTATTTCTTGCAGCAGCAAGGCGTTACCCGTTTGGATGTAGTCAACTTTATTAGCCACGGCATTCGCAAAGATCAGGTTGAGCCAGCAAAAGCAGCCGATTCCAGTCAAGAGACTGAAGAGTCAGCAGCTAGCGGCAAAGAGAGCCCGCTCGATCAGTTCACACAAAATCTCAATGTTATGGCGCGCCAAGGCAAGATCGATCCCCTGATTGGGCGCGACAGTGAAGTAGAGCGCGTGGTGCAAGTGCTTTGCCGCCGCCGTAAAAATAATCCGCTGTTGGTGGGTGAAGCTGGTGTTGGTAAAACTGCGATTGCAGAAGGCTTGGCATGGCGCATTACCAAAGGCGAGGTACCCGATATTTTGGCCAATGCCACGGTCTACTCGCTAGACATGGGCGCACTGCTTGCCGGCACTAAGTACCGCGGTGATTTTGAGCAGCGCTTAAAGGGAGTACTCAAAGCCCTCAAAGATAATTCCAATGGCATTTTGTTTATCGACGAGATTCATACCTTGATTGGTGCCGGCGCTGCTTCGGGTGGCACCTTGGATGCCAGTAATTTACTCAAGCCAGCCTTATCGAATGGCCAACTCAAGTGTATTGGTGCCACTACCTTTACCGAATACCGCAGCATTTTTGAAAAGGATGCTGCACTGGCGCGTCGCTTCCAAAAAGTGGATGTAGTTGAGCCAACGGTTGACCAGACAGTGCAAATTTTGCGTGGCCTCAAATCACGCTTTGAAGAGCACCACAGCGTGAAGTACGCTTCAGCTGCTTTAGTGGCTGCAGCAGAATTGTCTTCACGCTACATCAATGATCGCCATTTGCCCGATAAAGCAATTGATGTGATTGACGAAGCAGGCGCAGCTCAGCGCATCTTGCCCAAATCAAAGCAGAAGAAAACCATTGGCCGTCCCGAGATTGAGGAGATTGTGGCAAAGATTGCCCGCATACCACCGCAATCGGTCACGGTAGACGACCGCAGCAAATTACAAACCTTGGACCGCGATATTAAGAGCGTCGTCTTTGGCCAAGATCCAGCGATTGAAGCATTGGCTAGCGCAATTAAGATGACGCGCGCAGGCCTTGGCAAGATTGATCGTCCTATTGGCTCCTTCTTATTCTCAGGCCCAACCGGTGTCGGCAAGACGGAGGTTGCAAAACAGCTGGCTTACATCTTGGGCATCGAGTTACTGCGCTTTGATATGTCGGAGTACATGGAGCGCCATGCGGTGAGCCGTTTAATTGGCGCGCCTCCAGGCTATGTTGGCTTTGATCAAGGTGGATTGTTAACCGAGGCGGTGAACAAGAAGCCCCACTGCGTCTTGTTACTGGACGAGGTTGAAAA
>DAIPIK010000006.1:0-20359 GCA_036770845.1 Polynucleobacter sp.
TCCATTGCTCTTTCATCCTAGTCCTGATTTAGGGAAATGGATACTTATAGATCATAATGAGCGAATTAGTTCTATCGCATAAAGGTGAGTAAATTGATCAAGTATCTGGCTATCTATGCAAGTTTCTTAATCACCTTCCTGGTGATTGATTTTATTTGGCTACTTGGCATTGCCAAAAACCTCTATCGCACTGAAATGGGCGCGCTCATGGCAGTAGAGCCACGGCTTTGGGTCGCTCTGGCGTTTTATCTACTCTATGCCCTCGGCACAACGATCTTTGTCATTAGCCCTGCGATTGCAAAACAGTCTTTCATCTATGCGCTGGGCTTTGGTGCCCTCTTTGGTTTCTTTTGCTACATGACTTACGACTTAACCAACCTGGCAGTGATCGAAGGATTTCCGGCAAGGCTAGCTGTGATTGATATTGTCTGGGGTGCTTTTGTTACTGCCGTCAGTGCTTCTGTGGCGTATGCGGTTGGTAGCCGCATTGCTTAAGTCCATGAAAATTATTTAGTTCATGTTTTTTCAGCCCAAGATCCTAGAATGCTTTCAGGGCTATAACCAAAATCGCTTCGTTCGCGATATTTTTGCTGGCATTACAGTAGGAGTCGTTGCCTTACCTTTAGCGATGGCATTTGCCATTGCTAGCGGACTTAAGCCCGAGGCTGGTATTTTCACCGCCATTATTGCGGGTAGCTTAATTTCTTTACTGGGTGGTAGCCGCGTTCAAATTGGCGGGCCGGCCGGCGCATTCATCATTATCGTGTTTGGAATTGTTGAGCGCTTTGGGGTTGCTAATCTCTTACTCGCTACCGCCATGTCTGGTGTATTTCTTTTTCTAATGGGTTTATTTCGACTTGGCACCTTAGTTCGCTTTATCCCAATCGCGGTCATTATTGGCTTCACCAATGGTATTGCTGTATTAATTGGAATGACGCAAGTAAAAGATTTTTTTGGTCTCTCGATTGAAAAAGTTCCCGCATCTTTCTTTGATTTAATGCATGTGCTATTCCATGCCGCAAACACCGTCAATCCGGCGGCGCTTTGCATTTCCCTTGGAAGCTTAGCGCTCCTCATTGCATGGAAGCGACTTCAAACCCACATTGCGATCTGCGCCTATCTTCCCGGTACGGTAATTGCCATGGGATGTGCCACGCTCATTACTTCCATCCTAAACTTACCGATTGAAACCATTGGCAGTCGTTTTGGTGGCATTCCTGCCTCACTTCCTTCATTTGAGTGGATACCCATCACCTGGTCTAGCGCCCAATTTATGATCGTACCAGCGCTTACTCTCGCAACTCTTGGCGCAATTGAGTCCCTCATCTGTGCGCGCATTGCAGATGGACTGATTCATGATCGCCACAAACCCAATCAAGAATTGATGGCGCAAGGATTCGCTAATTTTATTACGCCCTTTTTTGGTGGTATGCCGGCCACTGGCACAATTGCCAGAACGGTAACCAATGTCGATAGCGGGGCTACTACACCCCTCTCTGGCTTAGTGCATGCTCTGACTTTATTACTATTTGTTTTGGTTGCAGCGCCGCTTGCAGCCAATATCCCCTTAGCCTCACTTGCTGCTATTTTGATTTACATCGCATGGAATATGGGTGAATGGCGTAAATTAGCCGAACTCAAGCATTTCAAATTACCGTATCGCGTGACTCTGCTCAGTGTCTTTATTCTGACCATTGTGGTTGACCTAACAGTAGCGTTTCAGGTTGGATTAATTCTTGCATTCATTACGTTTATCTATCGGATATCCAATCTCTCTCGCTGTGAGCCCGCCTCCCCAAGCACATATCCTGAGTTGCATTCGCATGCAGGTGATATCAGCGCCTATCGCTTATACGGAGCCCTATTTTTTGGGGCAGTTCGCATACTCGATGCCATTGAACATCAGCTTCCCAATAAAGCCCTTATATTGGACATGAAAAATGTCATTTATATCGACGCTTCAGGAATCGATGCCATAGACGATCTACACAGGCAATGTGCCTCAGCCGGCCTCACGCTGATTGTGTGTGGTCTCTCCCATCAACCTCTAGAAACTCTGAAACAAAGCGGCCTTCTTGCACGTATTAGCAGAGAATGCATTTGCGACGATCTTCAAACTGGCATTTCGCTTGCAATCCAGCAAACAATACCATCAGGAAATACAAAAGCCCCCCTGCAATAAGGCTTGCGGCAATACCCAGGCGCGGTACAACCCATATAGCCCCGAAGCCAAGAGTAATGCGATTGCCACATAGCGTACCCAAGCGTAGTGGCTAAACTGAACGAGGCTGGCAGAAAAGCGGGAGATCAGCAACAGATTGGGCAAGGTGCCCAAACCGAAAGCCAGCATCAAGCCGGCACCCGATAGCGCGCTACCGGATAAAAAAGCCAAGGGCAGCACGCTGTAGACCAGGCCGCAGGGAACTAGGCCCCACAGCATGCCACTAAACCAACGTGATGGACTGCTGGCCATATTACCAATCGTACGCGACCAAAGCTGTGCAAGCTGGAGTCCAAACCAACCCGATGATGGCTTTGTGCCTTGTTGCCGCCACAAGCGGAATGCCATTGCGATCAAGATCAGTGCGCTGAGTGCAAATAAGGGCCTTTGTATTGGCAATACATTTTGTTGCCACACCATTGCGCCTACCCAGCCTGCAGTAGCGCCAAGCAGTACGTAGGTCAGTATCCGACCTAGGTGCATAACTAGCTGATGGTAGAAAAGGGTTGACTTGGGCACCAAGGCAATTTCACTGGCTCGAGGATGCTCCATTGCGGCAGCAATGCCCCCGCACATCAAGGCGCAATGCCAGCCACTAACAAGGGTACTCAAAAAAAGCGTGGCGAATAGGCTAGTAGTTACCATGATTTCGCAAGAAAGTGATTCAAAAAGTGTACAACGGAATAGAATAGCCCCTAAGGCAAACGGGCACACTATGAACCAAGCACCGAAAACAAACTCTAGTAATAAATGCTCTACTTGCGTGTTGGGTCAATTTTGCATTCCAGTTGGACTTAGTAATCAGGAGCTTGAAAAAGTTGATGCTCTTATCAAAGAGAGAATCTCCTTAAAAAAGGGGGATGCCCTCTACCGTCACGGCAACCCCATGTCGTCGGTCTATAGTGTTCGCTTTGGCACACTCAAAACAGAACATACCCTCGCCGATGGACGGGCACAAATCATTGGCTTTCATCTCCCCGGTGAAATTCTAGGTCTTGATGCCATTGGTGATGGCTACCATCAATCCGATGCGATTGCCCTTGAGGATAGTGAGGCGTGCATTATTCGCTTTACCGAGTTTGAGTCCCTTGCTAGTCAAATACCTACATTACAAAATCAATTCCACCGCATTCTAAGCCGCGAGCTAACCCAAGATCAGCGCCACTTACTCTCGCTTGGAAGCCTTCGTGCAGAAGAGCGCCTAGCAGGCTTCCTACTAAACTTATCGGAGCGCCTGACTGTTCGCGGCTACACCAATCACGAGCTTGATCTCCGCATGAGCCGAGAAGAAATTGGCAGTTATCTGGGTATTCAAATTGAGACTGTGAGTCGGATGCTATCTCGATTTGCTGAATCAGGTCTTATCCAGGTAAAGCAGCGGCATGTCAAACTCATCGATATCAACGGATTGTACGAGCTCGCCGGCCTATCGAATCCAGGCCGCTCACCCGAAGGCAAAATCTGTATCTAAATCAGGTCAGCTTCATCCTCACAAATTTTAGGTCCCTCTCCCGCCTTAGGTAAAACAAAAATACTGAGTGCACTAGAGCTTGCACAAAATGCCCAAAGAATGAAAAACCCCAGGGTATAAATGCCCTCATTTGATATCGCAATAGACTCACCAAAGAGCAGAATATCTTCGGGATGAATTACGGTAAACAATAAGCCCTCAGCAATACCTGCCACTAAAAAAGAAGGCCACAAGATCCAAATAAGCAAACGCGATCTCATTTAGAGACTGCCTCTATCTTCAATCCTTTTTTATTCACACCATCCCGAATCGGCTGATCGGCATGGTGTGTAAAGGCAAGCCAAATTGTTATTGCACAACCAATCGCTGCCACTGCAGGGCCGCTGATTAAAAGCCAGGGCCATAATTGCTTCCACCAGGGCTTAACGAAAGATTGACTTGACATGATTTTTCCTTTCAAAAAGAACTTAACGTGGCACGATGAATGTCGATTTTTCATCGCGTAGCCGAGTAACGCCGTCATTACCCTTATGCAGCTCAACGCCTTCCACTTCAAAATGGATAGGGTAATTTCCTGAATTAGTCTCGCCTAGTGGTGAGCTCACTCGAATTGGTATCAATTGATTGCTAGAGGGTTCAACCAATACATCCATTAACGGCTTTCCTTGTGAAGTCAGTATTTGTAAATTAGGTAAGCCCGTCACCTTAAAATTGACGCGCATTGCATTCTCGGAAGAATTCATCACCTGAATGCGGTACACGTTCTCAATCCGATCGCCATCCACTTCGCGTGCCAAGGCGCCGCGATCCCGCATGATATCGGCGCGCAATGGATTGCGGGTCGCCAAGGAGGCTAAAAAAGCGGCGGTTAAGATCACAATGACCGCTGTATAAAAAATGATCCGTGGGCGAAAAATACGGCGGATGGTAGTCTCTTGTGGTGAACGCTCCAGGATCGCTCGCTCACTGGTATAGCGAATCAAGCCTTTCGGGTATTGCATCTTATCCATCACTTGATTACAGGCATCAATACAGGCGCCACACCCAATGCACATGTATTGCAATCCGTCACGAATATCAATTCCGGTAGGGCAAACTTGGACACAAATACTGCAATCAACGCAATCGCCTAAGCCACTTGCAATATGGTTTTCGGATTTACTGCGGCCTCCACGGGGATCACCTCGGACCGTATCGTAAGTCACCAGAAAGGTATCCTTATCTACCATCACGCTTTGAAAGCGGGCGTAAGGGCACATGTATTTACAGACCTGTTCGCGCATAAAGCCAGCGTTACCCCAGGTGGCAAAGCTATAGAAGAATAGCCAAAACGCCTGCCACGGCCCTAAGGTGGCGCTCATGACCTCGCCCGCTAATATATGAATCGGTGTGAAATACCCCACAAAAGTAAAGCCGGTCCAACACGCGACGATCACCCACAGAGCATGTTTTGTGATTTTGAGCCGCCACTTATTGAAATTCCAAGGCCACTCTAGTCCATCTAAACGGATGCGGGCAAACCGATCGCCTTCGACTTTGCGCTCGATCCACATAAACACTTCGGTATAAACGGTTTGTGGGCAGGCATAGCCACAAAAGAGCCGACCTGCAACCGCAGTAAATAAAAATAAACTCAGCGCAGAAAGTATTAATAGGAGTGTGAGGTAAATCACATCCTGTGGCCACAGAATCAAGCCAAAGATATAAAACTTCCGCTGAACTAAATCAAACAATACGGCTTGGCGATCATTCCAACTAAGCCAAGGCAATCCGTAAAAGAGAATTTGAGTCAGAAATACAAATACAATGCGCCAGCGAGCAAAAATGCCGGATACCGATCTAGGGTGAATCTTACGGCGCACCTCATAAAGCGATTCCTCAACGGTTTGGATCGGAATCACTTTTGGATTAGGCAATACTTCCAGCACTATTGTTTGGCCTGCTCGACGCGAATATTCGTTAGACTCCAAACGTAGGCAGAGATCAACTGTACTTTTTCAGGCGTAAGGATTGCCTCATGGGCAGGCATCTGCCCATTACGCCCTTTCGCAATCGACTCTGTAACCGTAGCTTCGGTGCTGCCATACAGCCACGTTTTATCCGTCAAATTCGGGGCGCCGATGGCAGTATTGCCCTTCCCATCCACTGCATGGCATGCGGCACAGTTTGTGGCAAATAATGCGCTACCGCGCTCTGCCTTTGCATGATCAACCGATAATCCGGATAGGCCTCGAACATAAGCGCTTAAATCAGCAATATTGTCTTTGCTTAAATGGGCAAATGCCGGCATCACCCCACTGCGTCCTTGCAGAATAGCCGTCTTAATCATCTCGGGACTGCCACCATAAAGCCAATCGTTATCGGTCAGATTGGGGAAGCCTTTTGACCCACCGGCATCGGATCCGTGGCACTGAGCGCAATAATTTAAATAAAGGCGTTGGCCCATTTCACGGGCCTTGGGGTCCGCAGCCACTTGCTGCACATCAAGCTCCATGTACTTTGCATAAATAGGCTTGAGCTCCTCATTGGCCTTAACAACCGACGTGGTGTAGGCAGTATCGGAGGTATAACCCAGTATCCCCGGGTAAGATCCAAGACCGGGATACAGCAGCAGGTAAACCAGGCCAAAGACACACGATAAAAGGAACATCCAGGCCCACCAGCGTGGCAATGGATTATTGAGTTCACGTAAATCACCATCCCAGACATGCCCAGTATCGGCAACACTGCCATCTGCGTTTTGCTCTACCGTTACCTTGCGCTGAGTAGAAAGCAGCCACACGCACCATGCAATACCAATTAAGGTAATGGCCGCAATAAATATGCTCCAGTAGGAATCGATAAAGTCACTCATTTCTTTTCCTTAGTAAATTCATCGGGAAGATCAAACGGTAATTCTGCTGACTTCTGATTGGCTGGCTGTCGCTTAGCAGACCATGCCCACCAAATAATGAGAAGAAAAGCAGTTAAGCCCAATACAGTTGAAATAGCAGACAAATAGGGGGCGATGATTTCGATCATGTCATTTGTCCTTTATTTGCCGATGCTGGTAGCGGAGCTAGTGGCGACCGCTGGATTGGTTGATCTGCGGTGAATGCCCAAACCTTGCATATAGGCAATTAAGGCATCCTCCTCTGTCTTGCCTTCCAGCTCTTTCGGTGCATTGGCAATTTCTTCCTCGGTGTACGGAACACCCAGTCGGCGTAAGGCCTTCATATGCGACTGGATGCTGCCTGCATTCGCAGCAGCATTCTGGAGGTAGTGATAGGACGGCATATTGGATTCAGGAACTACGTCCCTTGGATTCCGAAAATGAATCCGATGCCATTCATCTGAATAGCGTCCACCTACACGCGCCAGATCAGGTCCCGTCCGCTTACTGCCCCATAAAAATGGATGGTCGTAAACCGATTCACCGGCTAATGAGTAAGGGCCATAGCGCTCTGTTTCGGAGCGCAGCGTACGGATTTGCTGCGAGTGGCAGCCAACGCAGCCCTCACGTTGGTAGATATCTCGGCCCGCAAGACTGAGTGCCGGAAAGGGAACTATGCCGGGCGATGGCTGAGTCGTCGAGTGCTGAAAAAACAGAGGCACAATTTGCACTAAACCGGCAATCGACACCACCACAATCGTGGCAATAATCAACCAACCAATATTGCGCTCAAAGGTTTCATGGGAAAAGAATTTGGATGGCTTAGACATGGCTTTTCTTCTCCTTAATGGGCCATCACCAACGGCGCAGGTATAGGCGCGTCAATGAACCTCTTGTTGTGAAGCGTCTTGTAGACGTTGTATGCCATCAGGAGCATGCCGCCTAAGTAGCATAGGCCGCCAATTAAACGAATGACATAGAAGGGATAGGTTGCCTTGACTGATTCAACAAAGCTATAGGTCAAAGTACCGTCTGACTCAAATGCGCGCCACATTAAACCTTGCATCACACCAGCAATCCACATCGCCGCAATGTAAATAACCACACCCAAGGTTGCGATCCAGAAATGAAGCTCAATCAAGCGTGTGCTGTACATGTCCTTTTTACCAACAAGACGCGGTATCAGGTAATAAAGTGAGCCAATCGTAATCATCGCCACCCAACCGAGCGCCCCAGAATGCACATGGCCAATAGTCCAATCGGTGTAATGGGAAAGGCTATTCACGGTCTTAATCGACATCATCGAGCCCTCAAAGGTCGACATGCCATAGAAGGACAGCGCCACAACCAAGAACTTCAATATCGGATCACTGCGTAATTTATGCCAGGCGCCCGAAAGCGTCATAATGCCGTTGATCATGCCGCCCCATGATGGCGCGAGCAGGATGATAGAAAAAACCATACCCAAAGACTGTGTCCAGTCTGGCAAAGCGGTATGCTGCAAATGGTGCGGCCCAGCCCACATATAGGTAAAGTTCAGAGCCCAAAAGTGCACAATCGATAAACGATAGGAATAGATTGGGCGCTCCGCTTGCTTTGGAATGAAGTAATACATCATTCCCAAAAAGCTGGTGGTCAAGAAAAAACCGACGGCATTATGCCCATACCACCACTGAATCATTGCATCTTGTGTACCCGAATAAGCGGAGTAAGACTTAAAAAGACTTGCTGGCATTTCAATGTTATTGACAATGTGCAAAAGCGCGATGGTCAAAATATAAGCGCCAAAAAACCAGTTTGATACATAAATGTGTTTTGTTTTGCGCTGCATGATGGTGCCAAAGAAGACTACCGCGTAGGCAACCCACACTACCGTTATTAAGATATCAATCGGCCACTCAAGCTCAGCGTACTCTTTCGAGGTACTAATACCTAAGGGTAAGGTAATTGCAGCGGCAACAATCACGGCCTGCCAACCCCAGAAGGTAAAGGCCGCTAATTTATCGGAAAACAAGCGCACCTGACAGGTGCGCTGAACAATGTAGTAAGAGGTCGCAAACAGCGCACTACCGCCGAATGCGAAGATAACCGCATTGGTATGCAGTGGGCGCAAACGTCCATAACTCAGCCAGGCAATGTTAAAGGTAATTTCAGGCCAAACCAATTGCGCCGCCAGTATCACTCCGACGAGCATGCCCACAATACCCCAGACGATGGTCGCAATCGCGAACTGACTAACCACCTTGTAATTGAAGTGATCTTGGTAACTACCCACGGTGCTGCCCATGGCTTCTCCCTTATGCAAATCGTGGCGATAAGCCGCCTTAAATAATGCTCAACAGCGCAATTTATTATCGATTTAAGGGTGTATTGCTGATTTGATCTATATCAAATGAGCTCAGCCTAATTGCTCTGGCGGGCTAACTTATTTGCTGCAACTGGCAATTACTAACGGGATTTAGGCTTTGACTTGAGATCAGGAACAGGATTTAATTTTTCTGCTTTAGGCGCGTCGTCATCCATCAAAATGGCTTCGCCTGGCCCATTTAAATCATCAAACTGCCCAGTTTTTACAGCCCAATAAAAGAGATAGGCCAAAAACGCAATTAGCAGCAATGACAATGGTATTAAAAGGAGCAGGCTTTCCATTACCGCAGTCTAGCGCAATCACCTGCTGCACGGAATATGAACGAGCAAACTACACTTTGCGCAGCCGCCACGCATTCAGGGTAACGGCTAGCGAGGATAAAGCCATGCCGATACCCGCAACCCAAGGATTAACCCAGCCCATCATTGCCACTGGTATTGCTACGACGTTATAAATGAAGGCCCACAATAGGCTCTGCTGAATGACGGCTTTTGTGCGATCTGCCATCAAGAGTGCTTTGGCTAGTGGCGCTAAGGAGGTGGCGGTGAGAATGGCATCGGCACTAGCAGAGGCCAGCGGTGAGCCCGAGCCAATTGCTACTGAAACATTGGCCTTCGCTAATAGGGGTGCGTCATTGATGCCATCGCCAATTGCTAAACAGATTCGGCCATCGGCCTGAAGAGCCTCAATAAATGCATACTTGCCTTCAGGTGAGATGGTGCTGTGGAACTGTGTAATGCCAAAATGGCTTGCCCACCAACTTACCGTCGTAGCATCATCACCGGACACCATATGCACTGTAATACTGCGGCGCTTGGCCATAGCAAGTAATTCACTAACGCCAGCCCTTGGCGTATCTAAAAAAACGAAGCGGGCAATTAAACCTTGTTCATCGGCTAAGAAAACAGTGCCATACTCGCCAGAATGCCGATGCATAGCCTCCTTCATATGACCGAGCGACTGCATCCACACTTGGCTACCTAAAACAAAGTTGCCAGCACGCACTCCAGAACCTAGCTGATTATTGACTAGGATTCCAGGTGAATTGGGGGCAAGCCCTGCTTGATGTGCGGCACGAATAAAGGCTAGCGCTAAAGGGTGAGATTGCCCTTCCTCCAGTCCCGCAGCAATCGCAAGCGCCATCGATCGATCGATATCGGCTCGGAACAATTCAACTTCTGTTAACTCAGGCTCACCCATAGTCAACGTACCGGTCTTATCTAAAACAATATCCGTTACTTTTACCAAGCTTTCCATCACATGACCGCGCACAATCAATAGGCCG
The DNA here is from genome assembly GCA_036770845.1 of Polynucleobacter sp. Classification (GTDB taxonomy): domain Bacteria; phylum Pseudomonadota; class Gammaproteobacteria; order Burkholderiales; family Burkholderiaceae; genus Polynucleobacter. Next base: position 10,218 of record DAIPIK010000006.1, read on the forward strand.
AGTTTAGTAACCGCCCCCTGGGATGCTGCCATGGCAGTAGGTACTGCAAGGGAGAGCGCGCAAGGGCAGCTTGCCACTAAAACAGCAACCAGAACAGTCCACGCTTTGCTAGGATCAATCATGAGCCAAACAGCCGTCGATAAAACGGCACTGGCAATCAAAAAAAGAACGAAATGACCCGCCCATTTTTCAGCCAAGCCAAGCACTGCAGGCTTGGCCTGCAAGGCGTTATCCAGTAAAGAGGCAATGCCAGCAATGCGGGTTGATTGCCCTACCGCCGTGATTATCATCACCAATGGATTTTGAATATTATGCGTCCCTGCATATAAGGTGTCGCCAATCTGCTTTCGAATCGGCTTTGATTCACCCGTTAGCAGTGATTCATCGAGGCTGCATTCACCCTCAACGAGACTACCGTCGGCTGGTATCACGGCACCTGCCGGCACACGTAAATAGTCCCCTATTTGGCATTTAACGACGGGGACGGATTTCAGCTCGCTCGATTTGGGGTAATCGATAAAGCGCTCGCAGGTGGCAGGCAACTGCTTAGCAAGCGCTTCTGCCCCGCCCTGCGCATCCTGGCGTGCTAGTAATTCGATGTAGCGCGCGCCCAGAATAAATGCAATAAACATGGTGATCGAATCAAAATAACTTTCACCAGAACCATTAACTAAATTAATAGTGCCCGCAATGAATGCCAGTGCTAGCGCTAACGCAATTGGTACATCCATGCCCAGCATCCTGCTCGGCCAAAAGAGCCGCACACTATGCCATGCAGACTGAAAGATGGGTCCTGCCGAATAGACCAAAACCGGGATGGTTAATGCCCAACTTGCCCAATTGAGTAGCAGTTCAGATTCCGCACTGATGTCACTATCGCCCAGATAAGTAGGCCACGCATACATCATGACCTGCATCATGCCCAATAGGGCTACGCCTAAGCGGGCGAGCAATTGCCGCCGCTCTTTCTTGGCTATTTCAATCGCAAGCGAAGGCTCAAACGGCCAAGCGCCATAACCAATTCGCTCTATCGCATGCAATAAACCAGCCAAGCTGACCTGCCTCGGATCAAACTGAATACGAGCCTTTTGCGTTGCATAGTTAATTTGGACATCGTGTACGCCTGGTATCCGTTTCAAAAAATGTTCGCATAGCCACACACAAGCAGCGCAGCGGATCTTTTCTAACTTTAAGGTAGTTTCTAGCTGGGTATCGCCGATGGATTTAGTAAAGCGCGCAAGTAAGAGCGGGTCATCATAGGGCAGCAGTCGCTCCGGTATTGCCTCACTAATGCCATCCGCATCCGGCTTATCGCCTGGCACTCGCCGAGCATAGAAGACTTCCAGTCCCTCACCATGAATGGTTTGCGCAATCGCCATACAGCCGGAGCAACAAAAAGATCGGTAGGCGCCGCCAAGCTCTATCTTCAGATGTGTATTTGCAGCAACGTCACTGCCGCAGTGATAGCACGTCTGCGCCATATTCACCTTAGCTTGAGGGTGGGTCGGATTTTCGCTTGGACCACCCATTGCGGCGCTCAAAGAGTACAAAGAGCACTCCCCAAATCACAATCGAAAAGTAAGCCCATACCCAGGCCGACTGCGATTCCTGCGATCCAGATAGATCCAAAACAAAGCCAAAGATGGCAGGGCCTAATAAGCCGCCACCAAAACCCATCAGGGAATGCAGGCCCATTGCAGCGCCTTTGATCTGCGGCTGTGCACTGGTTACTAGCCCCGCAGTCAAGGTGGCAGAGTCTGCCATGATAAAAATCGAATGTCCGGTAGCAAGCAGGGCGATCACCCACCAGCCTTGACCGGTGGCAGCAGCCAAACTAATGCCCAGAATGGCACTGGTCAGCATGACAAAACAAATCCAATTCTGTCTACCGATCTTGATTGCCATTTCATTGCCAAGAATCGATGCTGGCACACCAAAGAAATTAATTACACCAGCCAAGGTAGTAGCTGCCAAGAAAAAAACTTCGCCGGTGAAGGCTGTACAGAACGCAAAGAAAGCCACCAACCAACTCCGTGATGCAAATAACTCCAAGGAATGCGCGGTGTATCCAAAAATATAGCCAGATGCTTCTTTATTTTGCAGTACCATCTGCCATTTTTTTAAGGGAAAGACATCACTCAATTGAATCTGAATGGGGCCATGCCATTCGGGCTTATCTAAGGCTGGAATCAATAGCCACACTATCAAAAATGCGGTAAGCGGCCCCAGGGCAATCCACTCGAATACGGCCTCCCATCCCAAGACATCCAATATCCAGCCTGAGATGAGATAAGACAATCCTGCACCAATTCCAAAAAAAGCGGTGTAGAAAGAAATGTGTCGTGTTACTTCGCCATGCTGCACGCGATCAGACAATACTTTTAATCCTGGCATATAGGTGCCTGCCAAGCCTGCGCCATTTAAAGCCATAAAGAAAAAAGCGGAATAAAAACCTGTTGCAAAGAGGCCCATACCCAACAGCCCTGTAATGCCCGATAAGCCGCCAATTAAATAAATCTTCCGTGCGTCAACTCGGTCGGTTAACACCGTTGCCAGGGGTACAACTACGATGTAGCCAAAAAAATAGGCGCTAGCAATTAAACCGGATTCAAAATTACTTAGGTCCCACTGGTTCTGCAAGGTAGTCAGGGTGACGGCATAACATGCAAACCCCAAAAGTGCACAAACTTGTGCAGCCAACATCAACGGGGTACAGTTTATTTTTCCGGCAATCGTAGGCACAGAAGGGGTTCGCTTTAGAAATGACTATTGATTGGAATGAGGAGAATCTTGAAATCCATTGGACCGAAATGTCAGCACCAAGGTATCCCGATAACCGTGTGGCATGGTTGGCTGAATCGGCGTTGTTTCATGAATCATGCGCTCATCATTCATCAACAAGACTGACCAAGGCTCAGCTAAAGTAAAGCGCAAGCCAGAAGAAGTATTGACCTCAAAGATACGGGTCTCGCCACCTTTGATGTTATGACGGTCAATCAAAAATACGGCAACGAAATCGACACCATCCCGGTGAGCGCCTTCTGGAGTTGGCCTACCAATACCATCACTCGTATCGATGCGAAATTGATGCGCTTCAATGAACCACGTTGTGACTGGCTTGAGGGAACTTAAGAGTCCTGCGGTATTTTTTATTAGGGCCTGCCAGCACACGTCATTTGCCAAGGCTGGTGTAATCGGCTCAAACCAACGCTCAATGCCGCCATGCAAGGCGTTATAGTCTAGCGACTGCCAGTGCGCGCGATGGGGAACTATCTTTAATTCTGATCCGCTTACCGTATAACTGGCGTGGCGCCGATAGCGATAACGCCCACCGTCTTTTAAGTAAGGATCGCGCGGCAGATCCTGCCAATACACTCCCAAACCGAGTAAATCACTGACGCTGACATGAGCGAACTCGGCAACCGAGGCGGCAGCGGCGATCGCAAATCCATTACCTTGGATCGCAGGCGTAATTTCTGGGGTGGGCGTTAACGGCGGAGAGAGATTCACCGTCTTATTTTAGGACATCGACGCGTTTACTGTCACGAATCGAGTTTTAGACGTTCTCGCACCATATTGACGTGGCCCTTTAAGTCGTAGAGCTCTTTAGACTCAAGGGAAGATACCTTCATGGCATTCACTCGCATTTGTATCTCAGCTAAGGCCTGACGACTCATATCGCGCGCATTGGGGTCTGCAGCAGTGCGCTCCAATACTTTGAGTTCAGCATAAATACGCGATAAACGAATGCGCAAACTTAAATCACGCAAGGCCGGAATATAGGCAATTAAGGGAATCAAAATAGCCAATATTGGAATTGCAACCCGCGCAAAGCGACCAACCCAAACAGCAGTCCAAAACGGCAAATGGCGATGCAAGAAAGAGGGGCCATCTTTTAAATAAATCTCCGAATCGATTTGCAATGGGAAATCAAGTCCATTAATTGATGGAAATTCGCCTGCTTTTTGCAAGCGCGAATAGGATTTCAAAACATCTTGTGCATTTTCTAGTAGCAGACTGACGATTGCTGGGCTAATGGTCTCGCGGCTTACCAAGGTTGCGGTTGCTGCAATCATCTGCCGATTCAGTCTAGGTAAATCATTTTCGATGCTCAGTAGACCGCGGGCTACGTCTACTTTGGTTAAAAATGGGAGGGCACGGGTATAGGCGTCTGCCTGTACAAAATTCATTAGCTGTACACCGGGCAAGTTAATAAAGCTTTTAAGAAGCGGCGCTTCGGCTGCAGCCACGACAAAAACGGCATCCAGGTTTCCAGCGGCTAATTTTGAGGCCCCCTCCTGCGGTGTCAATTCCTCCATTTCTAGATCGGCTGGCTTGATTCCGCTGGTATCGAGCAGTAATTTTGCAATCGAGTTCGTGCCGCTTCCCGCATTGCCAATCGATACCCGCTTCCCTTTGAGTTGCGTGAGCAGGGTCAGTCCGTCCGGAGCCCCCTTAAAACTAGACTCGCGATAAAAAACCCATACCGGCTCATAAAACATCCCGGCAATGGATACAAAATGAGGGTATTGCGACACGTCCGCAACGCCGCCCTGAATCATTGCTAGATCTACACCCGATTTGGGATCGGCCAATAATGCAAGGTTGTCGAGCGTACCTCCGGTCTTGAGGACCTGCAGCTCAACCCCTTGTTTTTTTAAAGAAGATTGCATCCGTTCGCCGAAGCGGTAATACAAGCCATCCTGAAATCCAGTAGCAATCGCAATCGACTTGGGCGGGGCTGGAATAAGCGTCCACAAGACGCCAAATACAAATACGATGAGCAGCGCCAATATTGCCAATAAAGCATATGGGTTGTAGCGGAGTCCTTGAATGCGGTTCATGATCATGGGCGTTTTTTTGGATTATGCCCTGCCTCTGAGGGCCGCTACTATTTTCACGCTAAGATAGCAATTTAACAACGCAACTAATAATAAGGTAGTCCATGAGCGCATCCCCCCTTCGTGTAGCACTCGTAACCGGCGCTGGCAGCGGCATTGGCCGAGCCGCTGCAAAAGCCCTACTCAGTGGTGGCTTCAAGGTAGTCATGACTGGTCGTCGCCTCGATGCCCTGCAAAGTGCGATTCAATTGATTGGTGGCAACGATAGCAATTGCCTTGCTGTGACTTGCGACGTGGGCAAACCAGAAGATGTAAAAAATCTCTTTAGCGCCTTGAAAGCCAAATGGGGACGCATTGACCTTCTCTTTAATAATGCTGGTACCGGCGCCCCAGCTATTCCGATGGAAGAACTCAGCTACGAACAGTGGATGAATGCCGTCAACAGTAATTTATGCGGCGCCTTTTTGTGCTCGCAAGAAGCCATCCGGATGATGAAAGCACAGACTCCTCAAGGTGGCCGCATCATCAATAATGGATCGATTTCTGCGCACGCACCACGCCCGATGACGGCGCCTTACACCGCAACAAAGCATGCCATTACCGGCTTAACCAAATCGATCTCATTGGATGGTCGCCCATTTAATATTGCCTGCGGTCAAATCGATATTGGCAATGCCGCTACTGAGATGACGGAGAGAATGGCTGCGGGAATTATGCAGGCCGATGGCTCAATTAAGGTCGAGCCGCGCATGGATGTTGATCATGTTGGACAAGCCGTACTGCACATGGCCCAGCTTCCACTGGAAAGCAATATTCAATTCATGACGATTATGGCAACCAATATGCCTTATGTCGGTCGGGGCTAATAGGCGCGCGTCTTGGACATCGCCTGCGACAACACGATCACTGGAATCAAGCCTGCCAACACAATTGTAAGGGACGGCAACGCGAGCTCCGATAAACGCTCATCTGCCGCCAATTGGTAGGTAGCCACCGCTAAGGTATCAAAGTTAAATGGCCTTAATAGCAAGGTCGCTGGCAATTCTTTCATCACGTCGACAAAAACAAAGAGGCCAGCGGTCAGTAAACTGCGCTTAAGCAAAGGTAAATGCACTTGCGTCATGGTTTGCCATTGCGATGCCCCCAATAAAGCCGCTGTACCATCCATCGCTGGGGTAATGCGCGATAGCCCGGTCTCAACACTTTGTAGGCTGGAAGATAAAAAGCGAATCAGATAGGCATAAACTAATACCCACACCGTTGCCGACATAATCCATGCCGAGTCAATCAGACCGAGTAAAGAGAGAATGCCGACGGCCAATACTGCACCGGGTAAAGCGTAGCCTAGGCCTAACAGGCGATTTACGGTACGCATCATGGCGCTCTTTGAGGCCCGGGCAAAGTAAGCTAAAAAGAGTGCGCAAACAACTGAAATAAGCGCAGTCACACTCGCTAACCAGATGGAGTTACCAAGCCAGGCGGTATAGCGCGCATCGATCGTAATACCCTGCTCCCATTGCAACTGCAACAAGCCCAATACTGGCAATACAAAAGAACACAAAACCGTAAGACCGCACACCGCAAAAGCAAAAAATGCTTTCTTACCACTCAGTTTTTTTGCCATGGTTGCACGCGGCACACTGCCTGAGATGGCGTAACGAAGCCGTGCCCGATTGTGCTGCTCAATGTAAAAAATAAGGAAGACGAAGGCCAATAAACCCAGTGAGAGCTGCACAGCAGCCAATCGATCACCAAAGGAGAGCCATGCACGAAAAATTCCCGTAGCAAAGGTTTGTACGCCGAAATACGATACGGCACCGTAATCAGCCAATACCTCCATTAAGGCCAGTGCCATGCCCGCAAAAATAGCAGGGCGCGCCATGGGGAGAACCAGTTTATAAAAGGCCTGAAAGCCACTATAGCCCAGGGTTTCGGCTACTTCAGCAAGGCGCCCACTGCGATCCAAAAATGCGGTGCGTGCGATCAAATAAACATACGGAAAAAGGCAAAACGAAAAAGTCCAAATGGCGCCGCCCAATGATCTGGGGTCCGGAAAAAACCACAAACGCTCCAGTCCTAAGACTTGCCGCAGTCCGGTTTGCACTGGGCCAGAAAAATCCAGCATATCAACGAACAAATAAGCCATGACGTACGAGGGCACTGCGAGCGGCAAAATTAATGACCACTCAAAAATACGCTTACCAGGGAACTGGTAATTGGCTACTAACCACGCATTACCAACCCCCAAAACAAAGACGCCAACCGCTACGCCTAAAAGCAAAATAACCGTGGATATCAAATAGTCGCCGAGCACAAATTCCCATAGGTGCGCCAAGGTTCCTTGGCTTTCCATGCTGGCAGCGCCCGGAATGCTCTCTGGAAACAGAAAAGGTACGCCCAAACCAAGCAAAGGCAGGGAGAGCAATAGTGCGATCAGTACAACAATTCGGCTCATTTCGGGGGCGATCGTTAGGGCTAAAACAGTGAATCCGGTGAATGTAACCGGTTAATGAGAAAATTATAGGGATGAATTCAACCCAACCCCTACTTTCGCTTGAAGAAGTTGAAATTGCCTATCCCAAACCGGATGGCAAGGGCTGGATGCGCATCGTACATGACCTTAATCTTCAGCTTGAGCCGGGTAGCATTGCCTGTCTACTGGGGCCATCGGGCTGCGGCAAGTCGACCGTTTTAAGGGCTATTTGTGGCTTTGAGCCCTTGCAACATGGGCAAATTAAGTTGCACGATAAGGTGGTTAGCTCTCCTACAGTACAACTGGCCCCCAGTCAGCGCCGGGTGGGCATGGTCTTTCAGGATTTCGCCTTATTTCCCCATTTATCCGTTATTGAGAATGTGATGTTTGGTCTTGGCGCCCTCCCCGCAAACCAACGTCACGCGGTTGCCATGGATTGGCTTGGGAAGGTCTCACTAGCCAATAAGAGCCAAGCCTATCCACATGAACTCAGCGGTGGCCAACAGCAACGGGTTGCATTGGCTCGGGCAATGGCTCCCGAGCCGGATTTAATTCTGCTCGATGAACCATTTTCTAGCTTGGATGTGGACTTGCGGGAGCGTCTTGCCTCTGAAATGCGTGAGATCTTAAAAAGCAATGGAGTGACCGCACTTTTAGTAACGCATGACCAATTTGAGGCATTCGCTATTGCCGATCACATCGGCGTGATGAATGATGGCAACATTGTGCAATGGGATACGCCCTATGATTTGTATCATCAACCCGTCAACCGCTATGTCGCTGACTTTATTGGTCGCGGGGTATTTGTAAAGGGCGCGATACAAGACAATGCCATGGTTGAAATCGAGCTCGGCAAACTCAAATTAGACAATGATCACCACGATCCCATCGGCAGAATAGTGGATGTGCTGCTGCGTGCCGACGATATTCAGCACGATGATGCCAGCCCACTATTGGCAGAAGTGATTCGCAAAACCTTTCGGGGCGCTGATTTTTTATACACCCTAAAGCTTGCTTCAGGCCAAGAGGTATTTGCCTACGTCCCAAGCCACCACGATCACCACATTGGCGAAAAAATTGGCATCCGCTTAGGCGCAGATCACGTCGTTACCTTCTCCGACTAATATCAACAATAAGCCACTAGCCTTTGGGTCAATGGCTATATCGTGATTTTTGTATTACCCTTACAGCTACTTTTACATTACGACGTGAGCGATTTTCCATAAACAACCTGAGGCTTTTCAGTTCAAGGAGCGGACTCCAATGCCACCCATCACTTTGAAATTATTTATTGGCATCGCATTACTTTTACCCACAATGACTCACGCCTCATTTTTGCCGCCCGATTTAATTGATGGGGTTGCTAATGTTATTTCATGGGTTGTGCTGATTGTGATCCCGGTAGGAGCAATTGCATTATTTTGGTTTGTACATATTTGGCCGGATACCGTCGCAAAAAAGCGCCAACATCCGCAGCGTGACGCCATTCATGCCCTGTGCGTGCTTTCTCTCTTCTTTGGCGGCCTCCTTTGGCCGTTTGCATATTTATGGGCCTATACCAAACCAACTATGTACAAGCTGGCTTACGGCACCGATAAGTACAAACCGCTCGACGATGCGGATATCAATGGCAGCGAGAAATAATTATGGAAGCCATTATTCTCGGCCTGTACGCATGCATTGTTTGGTTAATCTTTTTTAAATTCAAACTGCTGCCATGGAATACCGTCGCCAAAGTGATTGTATTTACGATTCCAGTAGTCGGAATGATTACCTTGATCTTGCTGCTCAATGTATTTTCACCTTCATCGAGTAATGTGTTAGTGGTGCGCAATTCGATTGGCATCGTTAGTCAGGTCAAGGGACGCGTCGTCGAAGTCCCCGTCAAGATTAATCAGCAGGTAAAAAAGGGAGATGTTCTTTTTAAGATTGACCCGACCCAATACCAAGCTACCGCCAATGCAATCAGAGCGAAACTGAATTTAGCCAAACTACGTCTAACTGAAAATCAAGCTTTAGTACAAAGTGGTGCAGGCAATCGGTTTGATCTCGAAAAAGCCGAGGCAGATTATGCAGAACTCAAAGAGCAGCTGATCAGCGCTGAATACGACTTAGCACAAACCACGATGCTCGCTCCGAGCGATGGCACCGTAGTGCATGTTCAGCTCAGACCAGGGGCTTATGTTGCTGCCTTCCCGATTGCATCGGTCATGACCTTTTTAGAAGATACGCCGCAAATATATGCCCTATTCAATCAAAATGAATTACACCAAATTGCAGTTGGAAATGAAGCGGAGTTTTATATACCGAGCTTACCCGGTCAAATTCTGAAGGCAAAAGTAGAGTCTGTAATTTTGGCTGAAGGCCAGGGCCAGCTTGGCGTTAGCGGCAATCTACCCAATACTGGTATTCGTGAAATTGCCGCAAACCGGTTTGCAGTCAAGCTGAGTTTGGACGATAGCAACAATCAATTGCTACTGCCCGCAGGTGCAGTAGGTGATGGAGCGGTATATACCGATCACCTCGCGTTCTTGCACATTATTCGCAAAGTCATGCTGCGAGTAAGTACAAAACTGAACTACATCATTCCAAAGCTACATTAAACGCATGCAGAGCCGCCTCAATTCATCCCGCCTTCGTCCGCTCTTGGCAAGTTCGGCTCTGATCAGCAGCCTGGTATTGACCAGCTGCGCCATCAAGCCACCAATGCAGGGGGAAGTCCTCAGAAGCAAAGCACTACCAGTCGTAAAAGTACCTGATCAATTTGCAATGCAAGGTAAGCAAAGTGGTAATCCGACAAACCTTGTCAAAGTCGATGACGCATGGCT